>ONJV01000109.1:7578-15957 GCA_900318215.1 uncultured Veillonellaceae bacterium | reverse complement strand
GTCGGCGGCGGCAAAGGCGTCGGGCGCGGCGGGAACGGGACGGATGGCGCAGGGAGCCGGGCCGACGGGGCGGCCTGTACGAGGAGCGGGGCTGGCGGCGGCGGCGGGGCTCGTGACGCGGGCGGCTGGGAGGTCGTCCGGGGTTTCGTCGCCTGCGAGCAGGCACTCGCGTTGCCAGCGCGAGGATTCCTTTCGCAAAAGGTGCGAGACGGCGCCGTAGACGCGGATTTTCGCATAGGCGGCGAACGCGGTGCCGCGCGTGGTGTCAAAGGCGTAAATGGAGCGCACGAGCTCCTCGGCCGCGGCGGCCGTGGCATCTTCGGCGATGGCGCGGACGCAGCGCTGGCGCCCCGCGGCACGCACGAGCGGCAGATACTGCTCGACGAGGCGCGACAGCGCCGCGCGGTCGCCGGACTGAGCGGCGGCGATGAGGCGGTGCTCGGCAGGGAGCGAGAGACGCGAGGGCTGGGATGGATGATGTTGCTGCATGGGGTTCCTCCTTTTTTTCGGGGATGAGGTTCACCTCCCTCCCCTTCCGGCATGTTCTTTTGTGAAAGGAGATGATTTTCATGGCAGCGAAGAAGGAATCGCAGGGCACGAAGCTTGTGCTCAAGGTCGTGACGGGCACGGACGCGGAGGGCAAGGCCACCACGTCGCAGCGCACGTTCGGGAATGTGAATCCCGCTATTTCCGATGACGACCTGCTCGCCATCGGCGCGAAGGTCGGCGGCCTCCAGGCCCACGACCTCGCGGCGGTGAACCGCATCGACAGCGCCAGCCTCGTCGAGGAGGCGTGACGCGCACCGCATTTGTTTAGGAAGCTATTTGCCTGACGGCAAATGGCTAAGACATCCCTAAGCGCTGAAGCGCCAAGGGCTGCCTTAAGAAAGGAGGTATGATTTATGGCAAAGACGCTGAAGATGGTCTTCACGCTGAAGGACCTGAAGACGACGACGCTGTCGGTCGCGGACCCGAAGGACGGGCTCACGAAGGCGGAGGTCACGTCGGCAGCCGATGAGATGATTGCCAAGGACTTCATCCGCTCCGGCGGTTTTGGAGCCACGGCGCTCAAGGACGCCTACATCCAGTCGGAAGACCGCATCGAGCTCGCTTGATGCAGCCGCGAGTCGCCACCTGTTGGTGGCGGCTTTTTTTTGCGCGTTTTTCCGTCGAAGGGTTTTCTTATGACGGTTGTGCCGGTCATTTTCAAAAAAGTGTTTTTCAAATCGGTTTTTTTGCTCCTATATATAAAGTTTTGGCGAATTGACCGTCATGACCGTCATACGGCCCGTCAGGCCCCGAGAATACTGGGTTTCAGGCGCAGGCCGAGGACGAATCGACCGTCATAGCGGCGTTTCCGCACGAATCCGGCGCGTTCGATGGCGGCGTAGAAGTCGGTGGTGCTGCGCTGGTATTCGCCGGTCTGGAGGCAGTAGCTGCGGTAGCGCGCGAGGAGTTCGCCGGAGCGGGCCTCGTAGCCGCCGCCGGTTTCGCAACATTCTTCGAGGAAGTGCGAGAGCCAGTTGTTTTCGTCGCGGTACGACTGGATGGCGGCGCGGACGACGGGCGGCTTTTCGATGACGAAGTGCTCGGCGATGACGCGGCGGGCGCCTTCCATCATCCAGGCGAGGATGGCGGGACCGGCTTTTTCTGCGAGCTCGGCGCCGTAGTTCCGGATGTCTTTTTCACCTTCGAAGACGGCGCCGAACGGGATGACGATGAGGCGGCGCCAGATGCCTTCGTCCATCGCGCCGACGCGCGGGAGGTGGTTCGTGTAGAGGACGAGGGTGTGGGTGGGCTCGAAGTGGAACGGGTCTTTGTATTTCTTTTCGGCGGCGACGGGGTCGGTGGAGGCGAGCTGCTTGATGACGGAGGTGGAAAAGCGCATGCCTTCTTCGGTTTCGGAGGCGATGACGAGGCGGCGGCCTTTGAGCTCGGCCATTTCGGGCTTGACGTTGCGCGGGCAGCGGGCCGTGAGGGCGTCGGCGGAGATGGTGCCGGCGTAGGTGCCGAGGACTTTGGCCTGGGCGTTCCAATAAGTGCTCTTGCCGTTGCGGCCGCCGCCGTAGGCGATGATGACGGCTTCGACGTAGACTTTGCCGATGAGCGAAAGGCCTGCGATGCGCTGGGCGTAGGCGATGAGGGCTTCGTCGCCGCAAAAGACGTCGCGAAGGGCGTCCTGCCACATGGCGCGGCCCGTATCGCCCGGGTCGACGCGCGTGCATTTCGTGAGGTAGTCGCAGGGGTCGTGCGGGCGGCGGCCTGCCATGCCGCGCCGGAGGTCGTAGGTGGCGGTCGGGGTGTTGAGCAGAAAGGGCGCGGCGTCGAGACGAGCGATGTCCATGCCGACCATGGGGCGGACGGCGCGCAGGACGCCGGCGATGTGGTTCGTGGCGCGCTGCTTCATGATGAAGGAGAGGTAGGCTTCGGCCTCGGCGCAGGCGTCTTTGAGGGCGGCTTCGTCGGCTTTCGGGGCGCCGTGGCAGCGGGCGTCAGCGAGGGCGGCATGGGCGGCAGAGACGCGGCGGCGGGCGTCGGCGAGCTGGCGGCGGAGGAGGTCGAGGTGGACGGCCATGCCAGCCTGACGGGTCTCTTCCCAGAAAACGCCGTTGTAGCGCAAAAAGTCGGTGCCGTCGGTGTAGCGGAGCTCGTCGCCAGAGATGCGCGCGAGGGTGTCGGCCTCGCCGACGTCGGAGAAATCGTCGGGGACGAGGGCGTCGTCGAAAGCGGTGGGTGCATCACCTGCGGCGCCTGCGGCGGATGCACGGGCCCGGCGGCGGGCGACGGACGGTGCGGCGGCATGCGCAGCGGCGTAGGCTTTTGGCGAGACGTAGCCGGGCTCGGCGGCGATTTTCTCTCCGAAGCGGACGGCGCTCGCCCAGATGGCGGAAAGCTCGGTGGCGCCAAGCGGCGGCACGCAGCGCGCGGCGGCCTCATAGAACGCGGCCTGCGCCTCCCCCGTCACGCCGTAGCGCTTCACGAGCCGCCCCGCGATGCGGCTCAACGTGCTGTTGCGCTGGCCTTCGGGAATCGGAATCGGGCGCGCGGAACGCGGCTGGTCCGAGGCAGCGGGCGCGGCCATCGGAGGACGCTGGGGACCCGCCTGCGCGGCGACGAATTCGTCGATGGTCACCTCCCCCTCCTGCCAGAGGACGGAAGCGGCCGTGCTGCCGAACAGGAACCGCGCGGCATCGAGCGCATTGGCGTCGAAGAACGGGAAGATTTTGTGGATGGCCCGCTTCAGCGCCTCGTACGCCGCCCGGTCCTCCAAGCGGCGAATCGGGAAGAACACATGATACTTCGGCCGGGCCGCGCGGCCGTTCTTCGCCTGCATATGGTGGCGCGACGGCACAGCCGCAAACGCGATGCCCGAAAGCGCCGCCGCGAGCCGCTCGGCCGTCATCCACGTCGCCGGGTCGTCCGAATCGTCATTGTCGCAGTCCATGATGACGACATCGGACCAGAGGAAATTCTGCCCGCTGCGGTAATGGTCGCGGTACGCCGCCCCGACATGGTCGAAGCGCACGGCCGCGCGCAGCTCTTCGGGCGTCTCGATGACGCGCTCGACGGGATACCGGCAGTTCCCCGCCCGGCCTGTGCAGGTCGCGAGGTAAAGGGTGAATTTCAGGTGCTTGCTGATGTAGGATTGCATGTGGATAAACCTCCAAATGGATTGGAAAAGAGATGGATATGTATGGCTCCCTCTGAGAGGGAGCCCTTTTTTCTCTTCACTCCTTCTGATACCACGGGCACGCATACCCTTCCGCGCGAAGCGCGAGCCCCGGCATCCACTTTGGCGTCTCGGCCATGAGGTCGCAGACCGCCCGGGCGTCCGTGCCCTTCTCCGCCTCGGCGATGATTTCGTCGTGGATATGGGCGACGATGGAGATGCCCGCATTTTCGAGGCGCTGCATCGCTTCTGCGAGGATGTCGAGGCTGATGCCCTGCACGATGTTCTCGACGAATTTCGCGCCGTAGCTCTCGATGCGCTCCCATTTCCGCGTCCGGCCGACGCCCAGGTACGTGACGGACGTGCCGCCAAATGCGTTCACGCCGAGCGCAGGCGCGGCGTAGGCCAGCCTGCGGCCGCTCGGGAGCTGGATGAAGAGCCAGCCGCGCCGCCAGCCGAAGACGAGCGCGCCGACGCGGCTATCGACGTGCTCCCCGACCGCGCGCTTCACGGCGCCATCGACGGCCTGCCAGTACGCGACGATGTGCGGATTCGCCGCCCGCCAGGCATCGACGAGCGCCGGGAGCTCCGCCTCGCTGAGACCGAGGTCCAGCGCCCCCATCGCCTTCAGCGCGCCGACCGAGCCGCCGTAGCCGAGCGCGAGCTCCGCGATCTTGCCCTTCTGCCGCAGCTCCGCGTGCGCGCCGTGCTTTTCCACTTTCACGCCGAACATGCGCTCTGCGGCCGCGCAGTAGATGTCGCCGCCGTCCGCGAAAACCTGCTTGCGCCACGCTTCGCCTGCGAGCTCTGCGAGCACGCGCGCCTCGATGGAGGAAAAATCCGCGACGACAAACGTGCAGCCCGGACGCGGGACGAACGCCGTGCGCACGAGCTGCGACAGCACCTCGGGGATGGCGCCGAACCGCGCCCGGACCGCCGCCGCGTCACCCGCACGGACGAGCGCCCTTGCCCCCGCCAAATCTTCAAGGCTGTTGCGCCGCAGATTTTGCAGCTGGATGATGCGCCCGCTCCAGCGCCCCGTACGCGGCGCGCCGTAGAACTGGAACATGCCGCGCGCCCGGCCGTCCGGCGAGACCGACGCCTCCATCGCCTGATACTTCTTGACCGACGACTTCGCGAGCGCGAGCCGCAGGGAAAGCACTGCCTTCACCGGCTCTTTGGCGTCCGCGAGCGCCCGCTCCACGTCTTTCTTCGCGAGGCTCGCCATCGGCGCGCCCTGCGCCGCGAGCCACGATTTCAGCTGCGCGACGGAATTCGGATTCTGTAGGCCCGTCAGTGCCTGCATGCGGCCGAGGAGCTCCTGCCGCGCCGCCGCATCGAGCGCGATGGCGCGGGCCGCGAGCGTGCGGTCCACCTCGATGCCGCGGTCGTTGATGACCTGGTCGAGCGCGTACTCCTGCCAGAGCTTCGCGGGCACGGGGAAAGCGGCGAGCCGCTGCTGGATGGCCTGCTCGGCTTCGACGTCGCGGGCGTTGTAGGCCTGGAACGCCGCCCATTTCTCCGGCGCATCCTGCGGCAGGTTCCGCGTCCGCATGCCGTTCACCTTCGTCGCCTTGCACGGGACGCAGAAAAAACGGACGAGCGCGCGCCCCTCGGAAAGCTTCTGCGCATCGAGCCGCAGCGCCGCGCCGATGCCCGCCAGCGACAGCGGCAAACCGAGCATCGCGCCCCAGACCCTAGAGCACCGCCAGCTCGCAGGCGAAAGGAACGCATCAGCGGCAGCGGCGGACGAGCCAAGCCAGACCGGAACGGCAGCGGACGCGGCGGACGGCCGCAGCAGCCCTGGACGGTGGCGCCGCAGCCACGCCGAGAGGCAGACGCGCTCGAAGCTCGCGTTGTACGCCCACTTCTCGACGTCATCCGACACGAGCGCCGCAACGAGCGCCTCCGGCAGCGCCTCACCCTGCGCGAGGTCATACACCCGCACCGGCCCGTCATCGACGCTCACGCCGACCAGCAGGATTTCAAACGCCGCCGACGAAGCATAGCGGTACACCCCCGCCTTCGCGAGGTCAACGTCGCTGTAGGTCTCGATATCAATAGAAAGTTTTTTCATTGGAAAGGTCCTCCTGAAAAAAATCGTGGCACGAAGTCATGAGCCTCCCGCACAAAAAAAACGGGCCCCGACTCAGCAGCGTGGCAGCTGCCGTGTCAGGCCCGTACGTCTTACCAATTGCGTCGTGCTCTGTTTTATCGTTCTTCGATTGTCTTTTGTCCCTGCTGGCGGGCGGCAAGGGCATCCTCGCCCCGGCCGTCCTCAGCGGTGCAGGCTTCGCTCGCACTGGGCGAGGAGGTCTTTCAAAAGCAGCGTGTCCTTGCAGCGGCCATGCTTCACTTCGATGGCGGGCTCGCCGTGGAGCAGCACAGCCTTTCCGACCGGGATGCCGCAGGACGTCTTGATGAGATTCTTTTCCATATACGTTCTCCTTCCGCTTGCCTCTTGACTTGGATGTGCAACATCGCCTACAATGGTACCAGCGAACTGCAACTCAACTGCACATTATTATATGCGCTTAAAGTTGCTTTGTCAACATAAAATTATGCATTTGACTTGCACTTTTGAAAAGAGGTGTTTTCCAATGACATTTGGTGAAACGCTGCGCGGCCTGCGCAAGAAGAAGGGGCAGACGCAGCACGACGTCGCTGCTGCGCTCGGCATCAGCCTGCGCGCCTACGTGAGCTACGAAAAAGACGAGCGGCGGCCGCGCACGCGGGAGCGCCTTGAAAAGCTCGCCGCGTATTTTGGCGTCGATTCCGCAACGCTCACGGCCTCCAACGTCACCGTCGAGCGTGCCGCAGAAATCCAGGAGGTCACAGACGGCCTCGGGCGCTATCATGAGATGAGGAAGCGCGAACAAGAATGTATCACCGACCTCGGCCATCTGCTGACTTCGCTCGGCTGGGCGCGTGACACGGATGCCGAACGCACGCCGGACTCTTTCCACGACATCGTGGCCGAAAACGGCGAGCGCTCCCTTTCCATCGAAATCATGCTTTCTCCCCCAGATACTCCGCGTGTCGTGAAGCGCCCAACCGCTCCCACCATCATGCGAGCCCACATCCTGCGAGCCCATATCAAGCAATCCCTCGCCATGCGCTACGGCCGCCTCGCCATGCAGGACCTCCCGACGGGCGCGACCTGCCTCTTGCTCTCCGACGACCCCCTCGTCATCGACTTTGCCACCGCCCACCCGCCGAAGAACCTCACCGTCCCCGTCCGCGCCTTCCTCTTCACGCTCCAGGACGGCCACATCGTCTCGCCGGACCTCGTGAAGTTCCTCGCGTCCATCTCCTGACCTTTCCTGCAAAGAATCGAGGCTTTTTCCATGCTGGATTCCAAAATCGCCCGGCGCATCTTCGGCTCGTTCCTGCTGCTGTCGTTCCTCGGCCTGCTGCTGCTCGGCTTCCTCCTCATGCAGTATTTTCACCGCGAAACGCTCGAAAACGCGCGGCAGGAGCTCCAGATGCACGCGCAGGTCATCGCGCTCAACCTCAAGGACGAGGGCTTTGGCACGGACGCGCACCTCGCGCAGGAAATCGACGACATCCACGCCGAAACCGGCCTGCGCGTCACCGTCCTCGATGGCGAAGGCACGGTGCTCGCCGACTCGAACCGCGACGCCGAGACGATGGAGAGCCACAGCGACCGTCCCGAAGTCCAGCAGGCCCTGCGCGGCGAAGTCGGCTCCGCCACGCGCTACAGCTACACCCTCGGCGAAAACATGCTCTACGTCGCCGTGCCCGTGCAGCGAAACGGCCGCCTCATCGGCATCGTCCGCTCCGCCATGTCGCTTGCCCCGGTCGACGCCGCCATGCAGCACAACATAACGATGCTCACCGCCGCCCTGTTCCTTTCCCTCGTCGCCTCCGCCCTGCTTGCCCTCTGGCTCGGCCACCGGCAGATTGCGCCCATCATGCTCATCATCCGCGCCGCGCGCGACATCATGGGCGGCAACCTCTCGCGCCGCATCCTGCTGCGCACCGGCGACGAATATGACGTCCTCATCTCCACGCTGAACCGCCTGACGGCCAGCCTCTCGCACAAAATCGAAGAAGCCCGCACGGAAAACGAAAAACTGGGCCTCATCCTCGAAACCATGGACGACGGCTTCTTCCTGTTCGACGAAAACGGCAACATCACCGACGCGAACCGGCAGGCGCGGCGGCTGTTCGACCTGCACCCTTCCGACCTCCGGCGGCACAGCGTCCACGTCCTCGGCAACGCCGAGATTTCCGAAACGGCCCAGCAGGTCCTGCGGACGGGCACCCCGTGCAAAATCCACGCCACACTCGCCATTCACGGCACGCCGCACACGTTCAAAGTCTACTTCGCCACATTCCAGGCCGGCGAAACGCCCGCCGTGCTCGCCGTCTTCCACGACATCTCGCTCATGGAGGAACTCCGGCAGCGCCAGAGCGAATTCGTCGGCAACGCCGCGCACGAGCTCCGGACGCCCTTGACCTCCATCCGCGGCTTTGCCGAACTCCTCGCCGAAGACGACTTTGCTGACCCCGCCACGAGCCGCCACTGCGCCGCCGTCATCGAAAAAGAATCCGCGCGCATGGAGCGCCTCATCACGGGCCTCCTCGAACTCGCCCACCTCGGCAGCCGCGACATGCGCCAGAAAATCGAAAAAGAGCTCGTCGAGGCCGGCCGCATCGTCACGGCCGCCGCCGACGCGCTCACG
>ONJV01000109.1:0-7554 GCA_900318215.1 uncultured Veillonellaceae bacterium | reverse complement strand
AACCTCCTCGACAACGCCATCAAATACACGCCCGAAGGCGGGAAAATCGCCGTCAGCTGCGAGGAAAAGGACAGCATCATCGAAATCGAAGTCCAGGACAACGGCATCGGCATCGCGCCCGAGCATCTGCCGTACATCTTCGACCGCTTCTACCGCGTCGACAAAGCAAGAGCCCGCCAGTCCGGCGGCAACGGCATCGGGCTGTCGCTCGTGAAGTTCCTCGTGAAGCTGTTCGAAGGCAAGATTTCCGTTGAAAGCGAGGTTGGGAAAGGGACAAGATTTATTGTGCGATTTCCGGAAATTTCATGAATACAACGCTTTCCCCATTCGTTCGACAGCCTCCGCCATTTTTTCCTCGTCCACAGCAGAATAATCGAGCACGAACGTCCCTGCCGCTTCTTTCGGCGGCAGCGTCGTCTCGGCGTAATAGCTCGCGAGCGGCTTCATGCGGATGCCTTGCCCGGCGAGCTTTTTTTCGATGGTTTCATCGCTGCCCGCGCCCTCGAACCGCACGAGGAAATGCAGGCCGCTGCCCTGTTCGAGGATTTCGATGTGCTCGGCGAACGGGCTTTTTCTGAGCAGCGTCAGAATCGTCTCGCGGCGCTTGCGGTAGAGCGTGCGCATGCGGTGGATGTGACGCTCGAAATCGCCTTCCGCGATGAAGCGCGCGAGCGTGTACTGCTCGAAGTTCGAGACCGTGCAGCTGTAGAAGCCGAGCCGCTCGCGAAACGGCTGCACAAGCGCCTGCGGCAGCACGAGGTAGCTGATGCGGATCGTCGGCGTCAGGCTTTTCGAAAACGTATTCATGTAGAGCACGCGGCCGAGCGCGTCGATGCCCATGAGCGTCGGAATCGGGCGGCCGGTCAGGCGGAACTCGCTGTCATAATCGTCCTCGATGATGTAGCGGTCCGGCGCCCCCGTCGCCCAGCCGAGCAGCTCGTAACGGCGGCTGATGGGCATGATGAGGCCGGTCGGGAAATGGTGCGACGGACTGATGTGGACAATCTGCGCGCCGCTTTCCAAAAGTTCCTGCGGCCGCACGCCCGCGCCGTCGAGGCTGGCGCAGAGGCACGTCGCGCCGAGGCTTTCATAAATGCGGCGGATGCGGCCGTAGCCCGGATTCTCGACGCAGAACCGGCGGCCCCTGCCGAAGAACTGGACGAGCAGCGTGTAAAGATACTCCGTGCCCGCGCCGACGACAATCTGCGCAGGCTCGACCGCGAGCCCGCGGAACCGCCGCAAGTGCTCCGCAATCGCCTGCCGCAAAGCGAGCACGCCCTGCCCCGGCGAGCGCTCGAGCAGCGCGTCGGCATCGTCCGCCACGACGCGGCGCAGATGCTTCGTCCAGATGGAAAACGGAAACGTCTCAGAAGAAGCGCTGCGGGCGGCGAAGTCGATAAGGGGATGAGAAGGCTCCCCCTCTGGGGGAGCTGTCGAGCGACACGCCGTTGCGGAATTCTCATCCGTCACGGCATCCTCCCCCGCCTCCATCTTCGGCCAAGCGACCGCCGCCCTCGTGATTTCGCTTGAGACATAGACGCCGCGCTTCGGCTGCGACGTGCAGTAGCCCTCGGCCATGAGCTGGCCATACGCCCCCTCGACCGTGATCGTGCTGATGCCGAGGTGACGCGCGAGCGCCCGTTTCGACGGCAGCTTCTCCCCCGGCTGGAGCACCCCCGTCTCGATGTCATGGCGGATGCAGCGGTAGAGGTGCGCATAAAGCGGCGTGCGGCCGATGTTTTCAAAAGAATACGTGAGCATGGATGATGGAGCCTGCCTTTGCGTGAGATGTTATGTCTATTATAACGCAAAATCGCCAAGGCCCCAAAGCCTTGACGATTTTTTTCATGGAGAAATGGTTGATGTATGCGCACCATCTAAATTAAGGGCGGAGACACGCAACTTTTTTGCCTCCCTCATCGAGGGAGGGGGCCTGGATTTACTGGATTTTCGCTAATTTAATGACATTGCCTCCAAGAGGGAGGTTGGCACGAAAGAAACAGACAGTCCCTTGGATGGGACTGCCTGCTCCGTCACTTCTCGTATCTTGCCTTCCTCGTCCGTATTCTCTCCGCCGTTTCGAGGTAGACGACCCACTCTGCGATGTTGACGGCGTGGTCGCCGATGCGTTCGAGGAACCTTGCGATGAAGAGGAGCTTTGTCGCTTCCTCGGGGCGCGTGCCCGCGTCTGCTACGAAATGCGAGAGCGCGTAGAACGTGCGCTGGAAGATGTCGTCCATGCGCTTGTCCATATGCCGGACTTCGTCGGCGAGGCGGACGTTGGCGTCGCGGTAGGCTTCCATCGCCTTGCCGACCATGAGGGTGGCGCAGTCGCCGAGCTCTTTGACGAGGACGGCATGCTCGCGGTCTAAGAGCTGTCCGTCGCTTTTCGCCGTGCGGGCGATGTCAAAAGCATGGTCGCCGATGCGCTCGATGTCGGTCGAAATCTTGAAGCCCGTCGCGATGACGCGCAGGTCGTGCGCCATGGGCTGCTGCTTGGCAATCAGGAGGATGCAGTCGTCCTCGATGTCAATGATCATGTCGTCGATGTCATCATCTTCGCGCATGACGCGGTCGGCGAGCGCGTGGTCGTTTTCAAGCAGCGACTGCAGCGCCCGCTGCACGGCCGCCTCGGCCCGCAGCCCCATCTGGTAGACCTTCCCCTGCACATCCGCGAGCGCCTGGATGTATTCCTGGCGGGTCTTCTGAATTTCTTGCATCAACGGATACCTCCTGATAGGCCCCCTCAAGAGGGGGCTGTCAGCGAAGCTGACTGGGGGAGTAGTAGGATGCTGAAGCCGAACAAACATGCAGAGCGTTGCTAAAGGACTTTAGCAACGTACGAATACTTGTCAATCTCCAGCACCCTACTACTCCTTCCACCGCTTCGCGGTCCCCCTCCCTCTAGAGGGAGGCTGAAACAAATTTCATCCAAACCGGCCCGTAATATAGTCTTCCGTCTTCTTGTCATGCGGCTTTGTGAAGATGACGTCCGTCTTGTCGTGCTCGATGAGCTTGCCGTTGAGGAAGAACGCCGTGTAGTCGGAGACGCGGGCGGCCTGCTGCATGTTGTGCGTGACCATGACGATGGTAAAATCCTTCTTGATCTGCGTGACGAGCTCCTCGATTTTCATCGTCGAAATCGGGTCGAGCGCCGAGCACGGCTCGTCCATGAGGACGACCTCGGGAGAGACGGCCATGACGCGCGCGATGCAGAGGCGCTGCTGCTGGCCGCCGGACATGCCGAGCGCCGAGGCGTTCAGGCGGTCCTTGACCTCGTCCCAGAGCGCCGCGCCGCGGAGGCTCTTCTCGACGATTTCATCGAGCTTCTTCTTGTCCGTCAGGCCGTGGACGCGGCAGCCGTAGGCGACGTTGTCATAGATGGACATCGGAAAAGGATTCGGCCGCTGGAACACCATGCCGACGCGCTTGCGGAGCTCGACGAGGTCGGTGCCCTGCGCGTAGATGTCCTCGCCGTCAAGCTCGATGTCGCCCTCGACGCGCACGCCGTCGATGAGGTCGTTCATGCGGTTCAGCGTGCGCAAAAACGTCGACTTCCCGCAGCCCGACGGCCCGATGAGGGCGACGACCTTGTGCTCGGGGACGGGCAGATTGACATCAAACAGCGCCTGATGCTCGCCGTAGAACAGGTTGAGATTCTCTACGTTCATCTTCATGGTGTGGGTTCCTCCTGGGTTGGATGGGGTGGGAAGATTTATCGAACTTCAGCCTCCCTCTTTGAGGGAGGGGGACCGCGAAGCGGTGGTGGGAGTCCCTTGCAGAACAAAACAAGGAATTACGTCGTTTTCTCCCGCGGGTGCGAATGCGAAAAAGAAACGTCTGGGGCCGTGCGCGTACCGACGATAAGGAACGCCGTGCAAATTGTCAAGCCGTGCAAGCGACTCCCACCTGGCGCTGCACTTCGTTCCGCGCCTGTCCTCCCTCTGAGAGGGAGGCGCCCCGGGCGGGTGGCAGTCCTCCCCTGCTGGCGGGGCGACAGCCCCTGTGGGGTTGGGGGTGGGCGCTCGTCATGATGGGCGGGCACACGGCAGCAGTCGCTTTACCGTACCCGCTCTTTCGCCCGCTGCATGAACACGGCCTGCGCGTCCTCGCCCCGGTCGGGCCGGATGTGGTGGTATCTGCCGTCCGGGCCGATGCGGCGGCCTTTTTTCGTGTCGTGGAACTGGACGTCGAACATGCGGAGAATCTGGTCTTTGAGCGCCTGCTTCTCGATGGGGCAGGCGATTTCGACGCGATTCTCCGTGTTGCGCGTCATCCAGTCGGCCGAGGCGATGTAGAGCTTCGTGCCCTCGCCCTGCCCGAACGCGAAGATGCGCGCGTGTTCGAGGTAGCGGCCGACGATGCTGTGGATGTGGATGTTCTCCGTGAGGCCGGGGATGCCGGGCACGAGGCAGCAGATGCCGCGCACGACCATGTCGATGCGCACGCCCGCCGTGCCCGCGCGCTGGAGCGCGTCGATGAGCTGGCGGTCCGTGATGGAGTTCATCTTGAGCCGGATGCCGCAGGGCTCGCCGCGCTCGGCTTTCGCGATTTCGCCATCGATGAGGTGCAGCAGCCCCGATTTCAGCGACGACGGCGCGACGAGGAATTTCTCGTAGCTGCCGCGGAGGTTCGAGATGCCCATGTTGCGGAAGAACATCGAGGCGTCGCGGCCGATGGCGTCGTCGGCGGTCATGAGCGCGAAGTCCGTGTAGAGATGCGCCGTCTTCGCGTTGAAGTTGCCGGTGCCGACGTACGTGATGTACTTGATTTTCCCCTCGCGGCGCTCCGTGATGAGGCAGAGCTTCGCGTGCACCTTGTACCCCTCGAAGCCGTAGAGGATGTGGACGCCCGCGTCGCGCAGGCTGTCGACCCAGTCCATGTTGTTCTGCTCGTCAAAGCGCGCCTTGAGCTCGAGGAGCACCGTGACCTCCTTGCCGAGCTCGGCCGCGAGAATCAGGTAGTTCATGAGCTTGACGTGGCCCTTGCCGACGCGGTAGATCGTGATTTTGATGGAGACGACATCCTTCGAGTTGACAGCCTCGCGCAGCACCTGCAGGAAAATCCCGAAGTCCTCGTACGGGTACGTCAGCAGCACGTCGCCACTCCGGACGACGTCCATCATGGGCTTTTCGCCAAAGCGCTCGATGCCCGTGACGCAGTCGTACGGCGGATAGCAGAGCTCGGCGCGCTGGTGGCCCGTGAAATGGTCCTCGAGGCCGTAGACGTACGGCATCGTGAGCGGCGCGGCCGTGACATACGCCTGTTCGAGCGGGATGTCGAGGCGCTTCGAGAGCCACGGCGCGACGAGGCTGTCGCCCTGCGTCTGGATTTCGAGCCGCACGGGCGGCAGCAGGCGGCGCTTCTTCAGCACGTTGCGCATCTGCGAGACGTAGTCGGCGCCGTAGTCCACTTCCTCGTCGTCAGGATTGATGTCGGCGTTGCGCGTCACAGCGAAGACGGAGCGGTCGATGATGGGATAATTCGTGAAAATCTTGTCGAGGTACGCCTGGATGAGCTCTTCCTGCAGGACGTATGCCATGCGGTTGCCCGGCGCAATCAGGAAGCGCGGCAGCGACGGCGCGAGCGGCACCATGCCGAGCGTGACATGGCGTTCGTGCTTGAGGAGCGCCCCGACCAAAAGCTCCTTGTTTTCCAAATGTGGAAATGGGTGGTGCAGGTCGATGACCTGCGGCGACAGCACGGGCAGCAGCTGCTCGCGGAAATACTGCTCGAAATACTGCCGCTCCTCGAGCCCCATGTCATCGACATGGAGATGGACGACGCCGTGCTGTTCGAGCGCACGCTGAAGCTTTGCATAGATGTCATCGCGCTTCTTGTAGAGGCGGCGCGTCTCGTGGAAGATGGCCGCGAGCTGCTCGCCCGGCGTCAGGCCGCTCTTGTTGTCAATCTTGTCGGGCTGGATGTGCTTGAGGTCGAACAGGCTCCCGACGCGCACCATGAAGAATTCATCGAGGTTGCTCGTGAAGATTTCGACGAACTTCATGCGCTCGAAGAGCGGCACGGTCTCGTCCGTCGCTTCGTCGAGCACGCGCTCGTTGAAACGCAGCCACGAAAGCTCGCGGTCCTGCGTGTAGCTGGTATCGACAGTCTCTTCCAGCTTTCTGCGGATGTCGAGCATCAGATGTCACCTGCCTGTCCTTCTGCGGTTCCAGCCGCAGCGATGGCGCCATCGGCCTGCGCGGGCGTGATTTCGGTCGCGGGAGCATCGCTCCCCGGCTCGTTTGGGCGGAGCACGTAGCGGTAGAGATAGCCGTCACGGACACCGGCGCGCGTGACCTCGACGTAGTCGCTGTGGAAATGCTTCACGAGCGTATAGAGGATAATCATGCCCGGCAGCACCGTGCGCACACGGTCGGGAACGACCTTCAGCAGCACTTCGAGCGTCTCGACCGGGATGGCCTCGCCCTCGTCGTTTTCGAGGAGCTTCAGCATCTTCTTGATGTTCGGCGCCTTGATTTGCGTGTTCGCAATCGGCAGCTGGAAAAGATAATTATTGAGCTTGCGCGACGCGCGAATCGTGCCGCCGACGCCGCAGACGATTTTGTACTCGCCATAATTGAGGTCGGCGTCCTGCTTCAGGAGGTTCAGCACCATCTGCTTGATGGCCTTGCGCTCGGCGCGGCTCGGCAAGAGGTTCGTGACGTAGCGGTCGTACGTGTTGAGCGAGCCGATGGGGAGCGACACCTTCTTCTGGATTTCGCCATCTTTGTAAACGACGAGCTCGGTCGAAGCGCCGCCGATGTCGATGAGCAGCCCTTCCGTGACCTCGACGGCATGCGATGCGCCGACGAAGTCGAGCTCGGCCTCGGTCTCGCCCGAGATGACTTCGACCTTGATGCCCGTGCGCTCCATGATTTCCTCGACGGCCGCGCGGCTGTTCGCAGCGTTGCGCAGCGCCGCCGTCGCGAAGACGTGGTAGTTCGTAATCTTGAGGTCCTGCAAAATCGTGCGGAATTCCGTCAGGACTTCGCAGGCGCGATTGACGCCCTCGGGGAGCATCTGCCCGTTCTTCACATAAGAAGCGAGCCCGACGGACTCCTTCTTGCCCATGACGAGCGAGAACTGGCCGTTCTCGAGCTTGTAGATGTTCATACGGACCGTATTTGAGCCGACATCGATGATGGCATACATGGTGGGTTCCCCTTTCGTCATATCAAATACACATAGATTGTACCGCGGATGGGCGGCTGGATTGTTGAGGCTTTGTAAAGTCTTTGTTAATCTTGAAGACACAGATGCCTCAATACCCTTATTATCGCACAATTTAGAGATTTCGGCCACTAAAATCGCACGCGGAGAAAAGTTCGTGCGCGGGTCGGGCGGGGGCTTCCAACGGATAAGCAGACGCTTAGCGCTTCAGCGCTTAGCGGTCGCTTATGCCTTTGGCTAACAACGCTGACACGGCCTGAAAGTATCGAGAGGGAATGGATGGGTGGGTTCACATCGACAGTTTCAGGTTTCGGCTGCGTTTCCTTACAGCTAAAAGTTTCCTTATGGAAGCCCCCGCCCTCCCGAAGATGACTTCTCGTG
>ONJV01000307.1 GCA_900318215.1 uncultured Veillonellaceae bacterium | reverse complement strand
AAAGCTCGAAGCCATCAGCGAGGCGCGCTATGCACTGATTGACAACGTCATGGCGCAGGCCGTCGACATGGGAAATGTCGGCCAGTCGCGCTCAGAGAAAATCGACCATTACCTCGCAAACGGCTGGCTCGCGCTACCGATTTTCCTCTGCATCCTCTATGCAGTCTTCCAGATCACGTTTACTTGGATTGGCCAGCCAATCGCCGCTGCGCTCGACGAACTCATCAATGAGGATTTCCTCGATTTCATGACGGACTTCCTGACGGACGCAGGCGTCGCGGACTGGATGGTCTCGCTCGTCTGCGACGGCATCATCGCCGGCGTCGGCGCCGTGCTGACGTTCGTACCGCTGATTTTTGTCTTGTTTTTCTGCCTGTCGTTTCTCGACGGCACGGGCTACATGGCGCGCATCGCGTTCATCATGGATCCGATCATGCGCCGCTGCGGCCTGACGGGCAAAGGCCTCATGCCGCTCATGATGGGCTTCGGCTGTGGCGTCCCTGCCATCATGGGCGCGCGGGCGCTCGATTCGGAAAAAGACCGCATGGTCTCGATTCTCATCACGCCGTTTTTGACCTGCGGCGCAAAGCTGCCGATCATGGCACTGTTCGCGGCGATGTTCTTCCCGGACAATGCGGCGAACGTCGTCTTTGCAATGTACATCGTTGGCGTCGTCATGGCCATCGTCGTGGCGAAAGGCCTCGGCAAGACGATGTTCAAGGATGAAGGCTCGACGTTCCTTCTGGAGCTCCCGCCGTACCGCGTGCCGGACATGAAGTCCGTGCTGCTCGAGACGTGGGACAAGGGCAAGGGCTACCTCGTCAAAGCTGGTACCATCATCTTTGCGGCATCCGTCCTCCTCTGGGTCATGTCGAACTACAACTTCAGCGGCCCGTGCGAAATCGAAGACTCCATCCTCGCGACGCTCGGCAGCTGGATGTCCACGCTGTTCACGTTCCAGGGCTTCGATACGTGGGAGGCTGGCGCAGCCATCCTTTCGGGCATCATGGCGAAAGAGACGGTCGTTGCGACGATCGGCATCCTCTACGGCGTGGCCGATGTCTCGACGGAGGCGGAAGACGCACTCGATTCCGCCGCGCAGATGATGGGCACGGACATGGGAACGGCGTTCACGACGCTCTCCGCGCTCGCGTTCATGGTGTTCTCTCAGCTCTATACGCCCTGCGTCACGGCGCTCGGCACAATCAAGAAAGAGACGAACAGCTGGAAATGGATGATTTTCTCGGCCGTCTATCAGTTCGCGATTGCATGGGTCATTTCGCTGCTCGTTTATCAGGGCGGCCGCTTGCTCGGCTTTGCATGATGTGATACGATATTTTTGGAAAGGCAGGGATTCTCGATGGCAACGTTCCTTCTTGGTGTACTTCTTGCGGTGGCGCTTTTCTTCGCCGTCCGCCATATCGTCCGCAACTTTCGCGATGGCAAGGAAGACTGCTGCGGGGGCACCTGCCCCGGCTGCAGTGGCAGCTGCAAAGGATGTCATCCTGGCATCTGAGTTTTGAGGGAAAGAGCGTCATCGCCTGGCAAATTGCCGGGCGGTGACGCTCTTTTTGTTTTCCTTCCGTTATATCTTCGTGCTATACTGTCTGGTAGAAAAAGAATGAGAAGGAAGTTTTCTATCGATGTCCCAAATGATTCTCAATGCTGACGACTTCGGCCGTCATGCGTTCATCAATGCTTCTGTCCGTGACGGCGTCGAGCGCGGCCTGCTGCGGTCGGCGAGCCTCATGGCGGGGGAGTCAGCGTTTGACGAGGCTGTCGCCATCGCGAAAGCGCATTCAGCGCTTGGCGTCGGCGTCCATTTCACGCTCGTCGATGGACGGCCTGTGCTGCCGCCAGCGGATGTTCCGTCGCTCGTCGGTTCGGACGGCCGTTTCCGTCCGAACCACATGGCGTTTGTCCGAGACTATTTCCTCGGCCGCATCCGCCGCGACGACATCCACCACGAGCTCACGGCGCAGGCGCAGAAGATTCTTCGCGCGGGTTTGCGGCCAGATCATGTGGACAGCCATCAGCACATCCACATCCTGCCGGGTGTTGCCGGGTGTTTTTTCCATCGCGCTCGATGTCGCAGAATCTGCTGGCATCCATGCCGTGCGTATCCCGGCCGTTGATGTCGGGGATGGCGGCTTTTTCGCGGGCGGCGTCAGCGCCATTGTCGGCCGTCTCGGGCTCTACACGCTGGCTACGGTCGCGCGGCGGCAGGCGCATCATCGCGGTTTTGCCACGCCCGACCATTTTGCCGGCCTCGTGGCAGGCGCGGCCGTGACGGAGGATTATCTCGTGCAGCTTGCAGGCGCGCTGCCGCAGGACGGGAGGGCGACGGAGGTCATGCTCCATCCCGGCAAAGCAGACGCCGAGCTCGCGCGCCTCTACGCAGGCGGCTGGGAGCACAGCTTCACGTCGGAAGACACCGCCATCTTGTCGCCAGCCGTGCGCGCGGCGTTCGAGGCGCATGCGCTTTTGAGCGTGAACTTCGCCGCACTGCCGCATCGCTGAAGGCTGTCCGCTGATTTTTCCCAGGAAATGCCCCATGGTCTGCAACTTATGATATAATGAAAGAAAACGCAGAAAGGGGCGCCTCCATTTTCATGGCAGAACTCACGAGACTTCAGCAAGACATCATCAATTTCTATCATCAGAATCCCTTCACGGAATACATCCAGGCGAAAGTCATCCCGACGGCGGGCGGCGGCGTGCGCCTCGAGCTCACGGTCGAGGCGGAGCATACG
>ONJV01000027.1 GCA_900318215.1 uncultured Veillonellaceae bacterium | reverse complement strand
CGCGATGCAGGTGCCTCTCGATCCGACGAAGGACGCTCTGTTCATCGAGGACAGCACGAGCCCGTATGTCAACATCATCGCCGTCCGCGAAGGTGACGAAAACCGCCCGGAGATCCAGGCGCTCATCAAAGTCCTTCACAGCGACGAGATCAAGAACTTCATCAACGAGAAATACAAAGGTGCCGTCGTTCCGGCATTCTGAACCGCTGCTTGCAGCACAGAAAAAGCTCCTTCCTTGCGGGGGAGCTTTTTTGTTTCCGCGGTTTTCTATCGCCGAGAGCATATATTTTTGCGAAATCAGGACGATATGTATACATATAAAAGATATATTGACAAGAAGCCCAATGCTTGTTAGAATATGGCATAGAAAAAGAAATGCCTTTTAGAAAAAGGAGGGGGTCTTTACTATGGAGAAGAAGAACTTTTCGGCCGCGAGCGTCCTCGTCGCCATGCTCATCGCCTCCGGCCATTTCGCGCAGGCGAGTGCCAGCAAGGATGACTACACCGGCCTCCAGACGACAGAGAATGGCGAGGATATGCAGGCTCGCCCTCTGGGAGAGCTGGCACGCGAAGCGTGACTGAGCGGGTGTCGGAGATACGTCAAAACTTTCAAAATAAAATTTGAGTCGAAGGCTTTTAAAGTTCCTTCGACTCAAAATTTTATATATAGGATTGTGTCCTACCTGCGGCGCCACCTTCCCCGTGGGGGAAGGCTTTTGTATCAGGAGTCTTCAGCAATAGACAGAAGTTACTTCTTCGCGTCCTTGATCTTGTTCAGACGGTCGGCGAGCGTCTGGGCATCCTCGTCGCCCGCGACGCAGGTGAGGATGGGCTGGGCGCCGAGCTTCACCGTCGAGCCCTCGACCGTGGCGGCCGAGGCATTGTGGCCGTTGTGGTAGGCGGCCGCGAGATTGCCCTGCACGAAGAATGCACGTTCGTGGCTGCTCATCGTGCTCGTCGCAGCCGGGATGCAGAACTCTTTATTGTTGACTTTCACGATGCCGTCCTTCGTCACGCTGACATGGCCGCCGCTGTACTCTTCGAGCTTCTTTTCATAATTGTCGCGGCGGGCGCTGTTCGATGGATGATCGGAGATGCGCGCCGTCAGCGGCGAATTGTTGTCGCCGTACTGCTCGATGACGTGCTGCCAGACCGCTGCCGTTGCGCCGGGATTGTAGTTCGAGTGCGTCATGTATTCGAAGGAGAGATTGTCAGCCTCCCACTCCTGCGGCTTCGTGATACCGTTGTTGTTCCAAAGGTTCGCGATGACGTTGCCGATGGCGCTGCCAGCCGCTTCAGCGAAAATGGCTGGGCCGAGAGAGCGCTTTGCGCCCTTGACCGGGTGGTCTTTCTGTCCGTGGCCGAGCTCATGGCCAATCACGACAGCGACCTCCGCGTCATTGTCGAGCGCCTTCAGCAGGCCCTGGTTGATGCTGACATTGTGGCCGAGTGTGCAGAACGCATTGAAATCATCACTCGTATTGACGAAATACTGGTACTGGTTGTCATAAACCGACGCATCGACCTGGCCGATAGCGGAAATCATCGTCTCCATGATGCTGTCCGCACGGCTGTTCAGCGCCCAGTCGGTGTTGACGCCATATTTTTGCTTCATGGCTTCGAAATAGGCATTGCGCCCTTCGTCTGTGTTGTTGTAATACTTGAGCTCCTTGTTCATCTCTGCCGAAGCGGCAGCTCCCTTGATGACCGCGCCGGCGATGCTGCCGAGCGAGAATGCGGCCTCTGCCGTCTGCGGCGCAGCGCCCATGCCGAGCGGTGCCGCGAGCACGGCAGCCGTGACCGCCACGGCGATTTTCCGTGAAAGTGATTTCTTCATCCTGTTTCCTCCATCCCTTGATATGAACTCTTCTTTTATTATCGCATATTTTTTCGAAAAAGCGAGAGGGAAAGAGGATTTTTTCGAATTGCGGCGTAATTTTTACATGGAAAAGCAAATCTTTGCGAAAGAAAAGAATGGGAGTGGGGACGATGAAAGGAAACGGAAGGAAATGGAAGCTGCTCTGCGCAGGCCTCGCCGCGGCAGGCGTGCTCGCGGGCATGCCGGGAGCGCAGGTGCCGGTGGCGGAGGCCATGTATTCGACCGTCGATGCGGCGCATCATTGGTACAAGACGCCAAATGAGCAGCAGAAACTGTTCTTGCTGGCCATCAAAGATAACGATTATGCGACGGCCAAGGATATGATTGACAGCGGCGTGGATGTGAATGGCGTTTACAAAGATTTCTATAGCGATGGAACGACGGCGCTCCAGATGGCGATTCGGGAGAACAATCGTAACATCATGCAACTGTTGCTGGAGCAAGGGGCGCAGGTCACTGGATTTACGGATTTCGATGGGGAGAATGTTGACTATCTGGTCTATGCGCTGCAACAGCATCGCGAGGACCTGGAGCTTGTCAAGTATCTCCATGCTTGGGGCGCGGACATCAATGGAAAAACGACGAATGTAGGAAATGCGCTGACATTTATTGTCTGGAATGGATACGGTGAAAATAGTGTATATGAGATTGCGAGATATCTTCTTGAGCAGGGAATCGATTCGGAAGTCAAAGATCGTGATGGAGACACGCCGTTCATCGACGCTGTCAAACGGAAGCAGTATTCTGTGATACAGCTTCTTGCGGAAAAAGGCGCTAATGTGAATGCGAGAGACTATCATGGAAAAAATGCAGCGGAGCTCGCCTTACAGTGGCAGGATCTCAATCTTTACAAATTTGTAAAAGGCATCATGAATCGCGGCAACCAGCCCTCGAACTACACGCCACCTGCGGGCACGGCTATCAGCATGGACAACACGAAGAGCAACAGGACTAGCAGCGCAGCTCAGTCCCATGCTGGCCGCGGTGCCACCGCGACCAAGTTCTCCGAAGTCTTCGTGAAATACAACGACGCATCGAATGTCATCTATAACGAACTCACCAAGAGCCTGAAGGTCGACATGACGAAGCCCGAGCAGAAAAAGGCGGCACTTTCCAAAGAAGCGGACGCCATCAAGGAGCTCAGGAAGCTCAACGAGAAGATGGCGAAAGAAGACCCGCTGAAGGGCCTCAAAGGCTACAGTGTCGGCGAGCGCGAAAAATTCACGGACGCCTTCGACGGCATCCGCGAGAAGAACGAAGCGATGATTGCCTACATGGAATATTGCGTCGCCCATCCAGACGACGCCCAGGAAGACCAGCTCACCGCCCTGACCCAGGCCGTCCTCACTGCCCACGAGACCCAGAAGCAGCGCGTGGATGATGTGCTGGCGTTGATCAAGAACTGAGAAGCAGAATTGTGTGGATAGAAGAAAACCGATAGAATGAGGCAAAGGTTTCATATGAACGCTGTTGCGTCCCGGAAAAAGAAATATAACCGGTTTGAATAATAAAGAATTTCTTGATGTAATATCTCATCTTTGTTAAAATACATAGAAGAAAAGAAAAATGTCTTTTAACAAAGGATTGGGGTCTTTACAATGGATAAGAAGAAGCTCATCACGTCAGGAGTCCTCGCGACCGTAGTCGCTGTTTCTGGGCAGTTCGTCCAGATTGGCACTACGAACGGGGGCTCTTTTTTTGGTCTGCAGCGGGCGGAAGCGTTCGGCATCAAGATACCGAAAATCAAGATGCCGAAGATCAATATCGGCGGGCATGGCGATGTGAGCGATGCTTTGCAGGGCGCGGCAGACCAGGCGGTGGACAAGGCGCAGAATGCGGCCAAGGAGGCTGCGAAGCAGCAGCTTGAGAAGGCGCTCCATGTCGATCTCGAGAGCTTGGGCAGCCATCAGGCGGACATGATGAAGAATCTCGCATTTGCGGCGCACATGGAAGCAATTGCGATGGGCAAATGGGATTCTGTGGCAGGGCTTGATACTGCTCGTGCAGTAGCTGCCAAGGATGCCACGACCAGATATGTTCGCGCAGGCAATTTCAACGATTGGGGATTGTTTCAGAATTTCAAGGAGTCGTATACTTCCAATATCGGTCTCAGTGAAAGCGACAAAGCGGCATTTGCAGCGATTGGTGAAGACCAGCTCAAACTGCAGGAGAATCGCGACCGCATCATTGACGCAAAGAAAGCACGCAAAATGGCAGCCGTTTACAATGCACTGGCCGCACGTGATGCAACATTCGTGATTTCACAATCGGCGAAAGCTATTGTCAAAGCGAAGGATTTGGATGGTATTCTCGCACAGGCTAAAAACTTCTCAGCTGTAGCGAAGGAAGCACAGTCATTCATCAATATGGAGAAGAAGGCTTCGAAAGAGCGTGCCGCTGCGACAAAGAAAGCAGAGAAAGCATCAAATACGAAGGATCCGACCAAGCAAGAATATGAGGCTTTTGGAAAGGCAAGCATCAATGAGATGCTGTAAGGAAGGTGTCCTGATGAATACGTGGAAGCTATGGGCGCGTCGTTGCGTCTGTACACTTGCGTCCTGTGTGTTGCTCGCTCTTCCGGTTGTTTCGGAAGCAACACAAAAAGCGACGGTGAATTGGTCGCCGAATGTTTTTGCCGCAGGAGAATTGACGCCCGCGAGCCTCGTTGGCGTTTCAGGTGTTTCGCATGACATTGCTGCAGCGCTCACGGAACGCTTGCGAGAACTTGACCACGCGGGAAAGTTGCCATTTACGTTGAATGAGCAAGGCACTTCGGATGTGGACATCCAGGCGATTACGGATGAAGAGGGAATTTCCCTCCAGCCATTCGCTGTGCTTGATACGTCTCTCGACAGCAAAGTGACCGTCAATGGAAAGACCATATACAAGTCCATCGTGCTGAGCGGTCTCGATGTGGCCGTTGCAAGTTGGGATTCGTCGACTCAGGAATATCGGATGCTTGGCATGATTCCTCTGAATACGTATGCGACGATAGAGCGTGCGACGCCGTTTACTTTGGAGGAAAAGGCTGCAAAGTATGCGGAAATCACGCAGAAGATGATTCGTTCAGATCTTGACTTCAACACGAATAAGAAACTGTTTCAAGACCTTGACTTGCGTAGTATCAACACACAAGAAGATACATATCAGGTGGCAGATGTTGCCATTGGTTCGAAAAAAGCGCAGGAAATTTTCGGTGGGCAGTCGGACAAGCTCCGCCGCATCGTTGCTTCGTTCTTTGCGGGGAGTTATCAGCAGGCGGCAGGAAAGACCGTTCTGCCATCAGCACTTGAGACAGGGTATTATGCGAAGGACGTGCAGGCGAACATGGAGGCATTCACGCTGAGCAGTCCGTTGGGGACACGTACGATGACGATTCCAAAAGCGAAACATACATTCATCGTTGATGTCTGCGGCGTGAACAGCGGCGTCATGGATGAGGATAAGTCCGATGTCAAGCGTCATATCGTTTATCGTGCATGGCTGCGCGCACGTCCTGCAGAGGATGCGCCAGGTGCCGCATCGGAAAAGACCATCGACAAGATAGCGATGGAAGCGCAGTATAAGACGGACAACGTTTCTCAGAAGAACAGTCCTGTGAACACGTACACGGCGATGTATCTTGACCTTTCGCAAGATCTTGGCCAGGTCATGGCTGGCAAGAAGCTGAAAAAGAAATGAGGCGAGCATCGTGAAAATGAAGCACCGGTTGCAAAAATCGGCTATATCTCTCGCCTTTGGCATCGCGGTTGCTTTAGCACCGCTTGCGCCATGCGCAGCCGAAGTTGTCGAAGGGCAAGCGCCCGTCATCGATGGCAATGTCGACCAAGCGCGTTTTGCAGCACGGCAGGACGCCATGCGCTCCTATGTCGAGAAACAGGTCGGTGTCAAAGTCGAGAGCTCGACGGAAGTCAATATGGGCATGGTCGTCGCAGACCATATCATGACGCATGCAGATGGTTATGTGTCCGTGAAGCGTGTCGTGAAGGAGCAGCAGGCAGGCGGCATTTATATTGTCCAGCTTGACCTTGATGCGAGCCCGCAGATGATTGCGACAGCAACAGCGGACGTGAAATCCAGTCTGCAGTCCCTTGCGGACAACTCTTCGCGATCTGGCATTTCTGTTGCTGTGAGCGAGCTGGATGAAAACGGCGGCGTATCTTCCAAGTCGGACGTAAACGATACTGTCCGCGCGGTGCTGGCCAACAAGGGCTTTCTTACGACGACGAACGATGCTGTACTCGATTATATGAAGAAAGCAGCAGACCTTTCGGATCCTTCTGTCGGTGCGGAAATCCGACGGATTGCGCGAACGAACCGTGAAACAGAGAATGCCCTCTTGCGCGGCACGCTCACGACTGTGAGCGTCACGCCGACAAACGGCTACCAAGAGGCACTCGTCCAAGCATCATTCGAGATCATCGGTCTCGATAACAATGTGTCGGATACTTACTCGAATTATATCAAAGCAGTAGCTCATACGGAGAAAGAAGCTGTTCTCAAGGCGCAATATGAAGCATCGCGGCTCGCTGCGGACGAGCTCGGCCAGAAAGCTCTCCAGACGGATCAGCGTGAGAATCGTGGCGGCATTCATCACACGAAGATTACGATGGTTTTTTCGAACCTTGGCGATCCTGCCAGCCGTTCGCAGCAGATTCTTGATGCGCTCAAGGCGGCAAACTGCCGCGTCATCCGTTATGGCCTTACGAGTTCTGGTACGTTTCAGGCTTTCGTCGATGCCACGGGCTATGATACGACGGCCGACATCCAGGATGCCATCAAGCAGCGCCTCGGTTGTTCATCACTCATAGATGAGGGTGCAGGTGTTGGAAGTTCGAAGCTCCAATTCCAGTTCTGAACGGAGGGGGTATCATGTTTTCAAAGCTGTGGAGAAATCTTGCAATCGCGTTCGTGATTCTTGCAAGTCTGATTGTTGTTCTGCCCGAACAACGGGCAGAAGCGGCCGCTACTTTTTTTACCGTCTGCGGCGATGCAGCAGATGGCAGCAAGGAGACGGCCGTGCGTGATGCGCAGAAGAAGGCGGTTGCAAAAGCGCTTGCCCATCTTGTTACGCAGGACAATCCGAGTTACACGAAGCTCCTTGCCGCCTATCGTTCTTATGCAGAGGAACCACAGGTCTTCCAGAAAAAGACGCAGAATGGTCATCTTCTGTTGTTTTCGAAAGTTCCTGTTAACGTCGATGCAATCCAGAAAGTGCTTTCCAGTGCCAATAGCGCAAAGCAAGACACTCACGACCAGACAGCTTACTTCCTCGTGCGTGTCACGGGACTTCCTGCGAATGGCGATGATGCGGCGGCGCAGTCGCAAGTCATTAGAACGTATAATGACACGTTTTCCCGTCTCGGCTTCGAAGTTGGGACGGAAGATGCGATTTTCAATGCGCTGGCCGCATATCGCAGTGTCCCGTATGACAGCTACGAGCAGCAGCTGAAGCAAAAGATTGAGACAGATTCTGACTACGTGTCGGTGACGATGGCCGTCATTGGCGAGATTGCCGTTTCTGGCGCCCCGCAGGATGGCGTGTTCCACCGTCGAGCTACCGTGCAGGTCAAGGCATACGATGTCCTATCTCAAAAGGTTATCGCGACGTATGAAGATGCCTTTGAGTTTCAGCATAAGGATCCGAAAGCAGCGGACAAGATGTTGCTTGACAAAGCAGCTGTTACGTCCGCGCGTGCCATCGCCGACCAGACGGCGACGTATTGGCAGAAGCGATGAAATCGATGAAAATTCGGAAGGAATGCTAGACATATCTTGTCTGGCTCCCTATAATAAGGGTAAGAAATGTCTCTACCCAAGTACTCCTGCTTGCAGGAGTAGAACAAGGAGGTTGTATCCTATGAAATGCATTTCCCGCATGATGACGGCGCTCCTCGCAGCAGCGCTGCTCATCGTCATGACGGCAGCGAGCGCGTTCGCTGCAGAGTCCGGTGTTGACTGGTCGGATCAGAAAATCACGGTGCAGGGCATGGGCGTCGCTCCGGCGAATGCCCGCACGGCGGCACAGGCCCGCATGCTTGCGCGCCGCGCGGCCGTTGTTGACGGCTACCGTCAGATTGCTGAAATCGTCAAGGGCGTCAACGTCTCCGGCGAGACGACGGTCGAGAACATGATGGTCACGAACGATGTCGTGAAGACGAAGGTCTCCGCGCTCGTGCAGGGCGCGCGCGTCGTCTCCGAAGAAGCGACGTCGGACGGCGGCTACATCGTGAACATGGAAGTCTCCATGTTCGGCGTCTCGGATTCCCTCGCGAGCGCCGTGCTAGAGAAACCGGCACAGCAGGAGAGCTTCCCGGAGCCGGTCGCTTCCGTTGCTCCGAGCACGCCTGCGACGGTGGATGTCCACGTCCAGGTCGGCACGGGCACGACGACGCCGAGCACGCCGTCCGTCACGGTGCCGAGTACGACGACGGTTCCGAGCACGCCTGCCACGAAACCGGCAACGCACGGTTCTTCGGCAGCATCCGCTCCGTCCGGCCAGGCCATCGGCGGCTATACGGGCCTCATCGTGGATTGCCGCGGCCTCGGCCTGAAGCCGGCCATGAGCCCGGTCATCAAGAACGCGAATGGCCAGGCCATCTATGGCTACAAGAACCTCGATTATGACAAGGTCGTCTCGGGCGGCATGGCTGGCTACACGACGGACATGAGCCGTGCCACGCGCGCTGGTTCGAATCCGCTCGTCGTCAAGGCCGTGAGCCTCGATAACGGCGCGAATCCGGTCCTCTCGGTTGCTGACGCGAACCGCGTCCTCATCGAGAACGGCGCGACGGGCTTCCTCGATGCGACGAATGTCGTGTTCATCCGCTGATTTTTCTTCAGCCCCCTCTAGAGGGGGGGACGGGCCGCGTGAGCGGCGGGGGGAGTCCCCTGCAGAACAAAGTAAAAATTTCATCGTGCCTTCCGCGGGTGCGAAAAGAAAAAGGATGGTTGCACGAAAAAGGTGCAACTGTCCTTTTTTTATGCTACAATAAAGGCGGTCAATCGAACATCGATTTCGTATTCTTTTGGAAGGGGTTTTTTCCATGGAATTTCTGATCGTACTGGCCTTTGTCGCAGCGCTCCTGGCGCTCGTGGCGGGGGCGCTCGCGCTCGTCGGCGTGCGCGGGGTGAAGGAGCCGGCCGGGAGAGTCCCGGAACTTGAAGAAGACGTCGCAAAGCTCAAGGAGCGTGTCGCAGCGCTCGAGAAGCAGCTCGTGCCGAAAGAGCCGAAAAAGGACCCGACGCCGAAGAAGCAGGGGAATCCCTGGGACGATTTCCTCGCGGACTACAACCTGCTCGCGGCGAGCCTCGACGGCCCGCAGGGCCAGGAGGCGTGCGACCGCTTCTTCGCGCTGCACCAGCTCAAGGGGCTCATCTGCCTCGACCCTGCCGCGCAGGAGAACGGCAAGCCCGCACCGAAGTTCGTCGAGGTCGCGCAGGCGGCGAAGAGCGCTTACTGGGCGCTCGCCATCGGCGAGGGGGACAAGCAGTTCGCCATCGTCCCGAATCCCGTGAAGGGATACACGAAGAACCTTCACGAGAAGGGCGGCATGAAGGAGACGTTTGCCTCGAATTTCGAGGAAAAGGATGCCCCGCGCGTGCAGGTGAAGCTCCCCGCACTGTTCTCGCATGAGGCTGGCGCGTGGAAAATCACGCAGCCGGGCATCGTGAAACTGCTGGAAGAACATGAATAATCAAGAAGGAGAATCGCATCATGTACACACTTCCTAATGACAGCTACCTTGGAAAATATCCAGAAATCGACCCGGAGGCGTTCGTCGCACCGGGCGCCGTCGTGCTCGGCGACGTGAAGATGGCGAAGTATGCAAGCCTCTGGCCCTGCGCCGTCGTGCGCGGCGATGTCAGCTACATCCGCATCGGCGAGGCGTCGAACGTGCAGGACTGCGCGTGCCTCCACGTCGCGAATGAGGGCCCGTGCATCATCGGTGACTACGTGACGATTGGCCACGGCGCCGTCGTCCACGCCTGCACGGTCGGCGACAATGTCCTGATTGGCATGAACGCGACGGTGCTGACGGGGGCCAAGATTGGCAGCGGCTCCATCATCGCAGCGGGCGCGCTCGTCAAGGAAAACGCCGTCATCCCGCCGAACTCGCTCGTCGTCGGCGTGCCGGGCGCGGTGAAGAAGCAGATCAACCGCATCGACTCCATCCATGCGCAGGCCATCAAGTACAAGACGGCCTGGGCCAAGGGCTACGGCGTCGCCCCGGACATCGGCGGTGAGCTGTATCATGGGGAGCAGATTGTCTAAAAGAAAGTCAGGAATATGCCAGATAACGCAGAAACCAAGCGCGCCGATGAAGTCCTCCGTCCCGGCCAGTTCGTCCACCTCGGCATCCCTGATGAGGATGCCGAAGACGGCCTGCGCATCATGCAGGGCCGCCTGATCGAGCTCGCGCTCCGCTATTTTGCTGTCGAGCTCAAATGCCCGGTCAAGGATTTTCTCTCGTCGCCGGATGCGGGCACGGAAATCGCCTGCGCTGTCGCGGGAGATGGCTGCGTCTACCGCTTCCCGGCGGGCTTCCGCGGCTCGACGCGCCTGCCGGAGCAGCAGTGGTTCCTCGACAAGCCGGAGACGGTCTCGCGCATCCAGATGCGCGAGTTTGTCCGCGTGCCGCTCGAGCTGCCGCTCGCCGTCCGCCTGCCGGGCGGCCACGGCAGCCTGCACACGGCAAAGGATACGACGCTTGTCGACATCAGCGGCGGCGGCCTTTCCTTTGTCAACGACGGGAAAGTCTTGCTTGCAGCAAGCATCGCCGTCGATATCCCGGAAGTCCCGGGGTATGGCCCGCTCAAGGCGCATGCCCGCGTCAAGCGCTGCACGCCGATCACGACGCCGACGGGTCGCACGGTCTACCATATCGGTGCGGAATTCGAGGCGGACGACTTTTCCCATGCCGAGCAGGAGCGCCTGATCCAGACGGTCTTCGACCTCCAGAGGAGCTATCTCCAGCGCGGCCTGCGCATGCCGAACATCGACCATACGCATCGGAGCTCAGCCAAAGATTTTCCGGAGGAAGTCCAGAAAGATTTATGAAAATCACGATTGTCTGTGCAGGCAGGCTCAAGGAGAAATACCTGACGGCCGGGATTGCAGAATACAAGAAGCGGCTGACGCCGTTCACGCAGTTCGAGATTCGCGAAATCCACGAGGAAAAGATGCCCGACGCGCCTTCGGACGCGGAAAAGCAGCAAGTTTTGGGCCGCGAGGGGGAACGCCTCCTGAAGCAGGTGCCGGACGGCAGCTATCTCTACGTCCTCGACGTCTATGGCGAGGAGAAGAGCAGCGAGGAGCTCGCGGACGAGCTCGGCCGCCTCATGGTGCAGGGACGCAGCAGCATCACGTTCCTGATTGGCGGGGCGTTCGGCCTCTCGGAAGACGTCCGCCGCGCCGCCGACTGCCGCTTGTCGTTCTCGCGCATGACGTTCACGCACCAGATGGTGCGTTTGCTCCTCGTCGAGCAGATTTATCGCGCGTTCAAGATTCAGCGCGGCGAAAAATATCATTGGTAAATTGCCGCAGAAAAAATACCTGCCCCCGATTTTGGGGAGCAGGTATTTTTTGTGGCTTCTTTTCTGCGCGTTTACAGTGCTTTCTGGTACAGCGCGAGGATGTCTTTCTTCGTCGTCGTGCGCGGGTTGACGGCGATGTTGCCGCTCTTCATCGCGTCGTCGGCCATCGCGTCGAAGTTGTCGGCCTTGACGCCGACGTCGGCGAGGCACGCCGGGATGCCGAGGCTTTCATTGAGTTCCTTGAGCAGCTCGACGAGGTCCTGCGGCTCGAAGTACTCCGACGACGGATTCAGTGCGATGTAGTCGTAGATGTTCTCGTACTTGCCGTCATCGGCGAGCGCGTTGAACTCCATGACGGTCGGCAGCAGGATTGCATTCGCGACGCCGTGTGGGACATCGAAATATGCGCTGACGGGGTGGCTCATGGCGTGGACGTCGCCGAGGCGCGCCCACGAGAACGCGATGCCAGCGAAGAGCGAGCCCGTCAGCATGCCGCTCGCGGCTTCGAGGTCCGTGCGGTTCGCGACGTAGCGGCGCAGGTTCTTGCCGATGAGTTCGAGCGCCTTTTCCGCCATCGCGTCGGAGAACGGCGAGGCGGCGCGGGAGATATAGGCCTCGATGGCATGCACCATTGCGTCGATGCCGCAGGCCGCCGCGATGCCTGCAGGCGCCGTCGTCAGGAAGTCGGGATCGAGAATCGCGGCTTTCGGAATCAGCTTCGCGTCAAAGACCGTGAGCTTGTAGTTGCGAGAATGGTCGGTGATGACAGCGGCGGCCGTGACCTCGGAGCCCGTGCCGGCCGTCGTCGGCAGGGCAATCAGCGGCACGGGTTCGCCCGGCACCGTCCCAGCGCCCTCGTAGTCCGTGATTTTGCCGCCGAACTTCGCGACGACGGCGACGGCTTTCGCGACGTCCATCGGCGACCCGCCGCCAAATGCGACGAGGAAGTCCGCGCCGCAGGACTTGTACATCTCGGCCGCTTTCGCGACGGTCTCCGTCGACGGGTTGCCCTCCGTCTCCGTGAAGGCGTCGGACGCGATGCCGGCGGCTTTGAGCAGGTCGGCGCAGTGCCCCACATGCCCCATCTTCGTGAGATGCGGGCCCGAGATAATGAGAGCATGCGTGCCGCCGAGCTTCTTCGCGGCCTCGCCGAGCTTTTCCGCCGAGCCAGAGCCGACGATGACGTCCTGGGGAACGGAGAATTGGAATGGTTTCATAGTTGAAAAGAGCTCCTTTCGTTTACGCCATGTTGAGTTTCCTCTGCGTCAGAATCTTGTTGATGGCGGCGTCGATGGCACCATCGAGGGCGACGGAGATTTCTTCGTCCGTCGACTGCAGTGCCGCGGCATCCTCGTCGGAGATGATGTCGACGAGCAGGCCGAAGCGTTCGCCGTATTTCTGCTTGCAGAGGAAGCCGAAGATCAGGCCGAGGAAGCACCAGCCGCCGACCATGGCCCATTCCTGCGGGACGAGCGCCGCGTCGGAGCCCGGGAGGATGTACATGACGACCATGAAGCCGCTCATGAGGACGGCGAGCGCACCGACGATTTTATAGTGGCTGACACGGTACGGACGCGCGAGGTCCGGCTCCTTGCTGCGCAGGATGATGAACGAAATCGCGACCATGCAGTACGCAACGCAGCAGCCGAAGTTGCCGGCATCGACGACCCAGACGAGCATCTTGCGGCCGGCGAACGGCGCGAGGATTGTCAGCGCACCGATGAGGTAGAGCGCGTTGATCGGCGTCTTGTAGGACGGATGGAGTTTGGAGAACGTCTTCGGCACCATGTAGGACTCTGCCATGGAGTAGAGCGCGCGGCTGCCGCCCATCAGGAAGGAGTTCCAGCTCGTGACGATGCCGCACATGCCGCCGATGATGATGACTTTTGCCATCATGGCGGAGTTCATGACCTTTGCCATCGCGTCGGCCGTCACGAGGCCGGCGGCGCTTTTCTCGGACGCGAGAATTTCCGGGCCGGAGAGCGCGAGGCCGACGGCGATGATGACGAGCGCGTAGAACACGACGGACAGCACGACGGAAAGGATCAGGATCTGGCCGATTTTCTTGAGATCGACGTTGATTTCCTCGGCCGCCTGCGGGATGACGTCGAAACCGATGAAGAAGAACGGCGTCATGACGGCGACGGCGAGCGTCGTCTTCAGCATGGAGAAGCCGTCGTCACCGACAAACATCTGGGATTCGAGGTTCGAGGCGTCGCCATTGATGGCAGAGGCGACCATGAGCAGGATGCCCGCGCCTGCGATGATGACGGTCAGGAGCGTCTGGAGCTTCGCGGCCGCCTTGACGCCGCGGATGTTGATGTACGTCATGAAAATGGCGACGATGACGGCGACGGCGAGCCACGACGCATAGACGTCAAAGCCCTCGACCGTGTAGAGATAGCCCTGGAGAAAGTCCGGAAACAGGAATGTCACGATCGTCGGCAGCGCACAGGCCTCGAAACATGCGACGCTCGCGTAGCCGAGCACGATGGCCCAGGTGCAGATGAACGAGCCGATCGGCCCCATCGCGCGGTGCGAGAAAACGTGCTCGCCGCCGCACTGCGGCATGGCGCTCGTGAGCTCGGCGTACGTCAGGCCGACGAAGAAGACCATGATGCCGCCGATGACGAAGCCGAGCGCCGCGCCGCCGACGCCGCCCGTCGTGATCCACGAGCCGGACGAGACGACCCAGCCCCAGCCGATCATGGCACCAAAGGCGATGACGAGGATGTCCCACGAAGAAAGGACTTTATCAAAGGAAGATGATTTCTGTTCCATAGCGGGTCACGCTCCTTTCAAGCGGTTATGCGGTGACGGGCGGGAGGTCGGGCGCGGACGATAGCGAGGCGGCGGCTTTCGCCGTCTCGACCGTCGAGGTATCGACGTCTTCTGCGCCTGCGATGCCGAAATGGGCAAACGCGAGGCGCTCGATGAGGTCTGCCGTGCGCTCGGCGCCGAGCAGCGACGAGTCGATCAGCATGTGGCGGTTGTGGCGGTCGCCGCGATACGTGCCCGTGACCTGCTTGTAGCGGGCATGGAGGTCTTCGTCGCTCTTCGTGATCAGGAGCTCGGCCTCCGTCTTGCCGAGGTTGTGCTCGCGCATGACCGTCTTGAGGCGCACGTCGCTCGGCGCATAGATGAAGACGTTGAGCGTCTTGACATCCGCATGGCGCAGGATGTGGTCGGCGCAGCGGCCGACGAAGACGCACGAGCCGCGCGCGGCGAGGCGGCGCACCGTCTCGCGCTGGAGGAAGACGACGCGGTCCGTGAGGTTGTGGTAGCGGATGGCGCCGAGCTTCTTCGGATCGACGTCGCCCGTATCGCGGCCGCGGATGGCGTGGCCTTTCTCGGCCTTGTCGAGCAGGTCCTTCGAGAAACCAGCCTCCTCGATGATGTCGTCGATGAGGTCGCGGTCATAACAAGGGATGCCGAGGTCGTCCGCGATGCGCTGCGCGATCTCCGGCCCTTTGCAGCCGTACTCGCAGCCGACCGTGATGATGAGTTTTGTTTTTGCAGTGGGCATGAGGTATCATCTCCCTGTAAAAATAAAAGAAGCTGTCGCGGCGACCACATGCGTGGCCGCCGTAGCAGCTTCCTTGCTGTCAAACAACCAGCCCCCCTCCCAGAGGGGGGAGGGCCGCTTGCGGCAGGGGGAGTCCCCTGCACGTTGTATCAATATGTAGAATGTATCTTCCGCGGGTGCGAATTTACTTGCTCAAACTCTCGACCGTCTCTTTGATGATGGCGAACGCCTTGTCGCAATCCGCTTCCGTGATGATGAGGGGCGGGATGAGGCGGATGATGTGCTTGCCGATGGCCGTGATCAGGAGCTTGCGGTCGAAGCAGCCGTGCTTGACCTCGACGCCGGAAATCGTGTCATCGAACTCGCAGCCAATCAGCAGGCCCTGGCCGCGAACTTCTTTGACGTGCGGCAGCGTCGCGAGCTTCTTCTTCATATATTCGCCCATCTTCTCGGCGTTGTCTGCGAGGTTGCGGTCGAGGAGCTCATTGACCTCGGCGAGGGCCGCGGCGCAGGAAACCGGATGGCCGCCGAACGTCGTGCCGTGCGAGCCCATCGTGAAGGCGCTCGCGACTTCCTTCGTCGCGCAGAT
>ONJV01000033.1:6663-21428 GCA_900318215.1 uncultured Veillonellaceae bacterium | reverse complement strand
TCGGCTTCTTCGAGGACGACGACGAGCGTGAACGAGGTGTCGGTGTCATCCTCTTTGATGTTCACGTCAGCCGTGGCGGTCGTGCCCTCGTGCGTGATGCTGCCGACGGAGACGAGCGTCGTATTGCGGAGCTGCGTGCGCGCGAGGAAGCGCTCGAAGTCGATGCCGAGCTGATGGCCTTTGAGGATGTCGAGGCCGTCGGGCAGCGTCCAGAGGCCGGACGCCACGCGCCGCAGGATGGCTTCCTGCGTGCCGCGCGTGAGTTCGGGTTTCACGAGGATGTAGAATTTCTCGAACAGCACGCGCGTCTTCGGCGTCAGCGTCGCGTCGTAGGCGAAGAGGTCGCGCGTGAGGTCGTCGTACGCCTGGCTCGTCAGGAGGTCGAGGTTGACGTAGCGGGCGAAGGTCTCGCTGTCGCGCTTTTCGATGGACGTCTGGACTTCCTTGAGCGCGTACTCGGGCGTCCGCATGTAGAAAAAGACGTACCAGATGCTCATGGCGATGCCGATGGCGGCGATGAGCGCGAGCACGAAGAACCGCCGCTGCCGCTGGATGCGCCGCTGCCGCTGCGCAATCGAGCGCTTCCATGTGATTTCGTCCAAGCTCTGACCTCCTGTCTCTCCGCCTTGCATATCTCTTACTAGTTTACCGATTCCGCGGCTTGTTTGCAACTGATTCTTTGTGGTAAACTGAAAGTGGAAAGAATCGGACAACAATCAAAGAAAACGCGAGGAGCACAAAGGAGGCGGCGGCGATGAAATGGATCAACCATCAGGTCGTGACGGGCGTCGTCGTCTACACGGCGACCTCCGACCTCCTGCTGACGGCCTACAGCATGGCGGGCGCGATTCTGCCGGACAAAATCGAGGGCAATCCGCGTGCGGGGAATTACTGGACGTGGCGCAGCCGCCATCGCGGCTGGTCGCACTGGCCCGTGCTCTACCTCGCGCTGCTCGGCGTCTCGCGCCATTTTGCGCAAGGCGACTACGGCGGCGTCATGGGCGGCGAGCTCGCGACCATCGGCAGCTACATCGCCATCGGGGCGCTGCTGCACATCGCCGAGGATGCCGTCTGCGGCAACGTCCCGATCGTCACGCCGAACCGCAAGCACGGCATCAAGCTCTTCGCCGTCGGCAGCGTTTTCGAGTATCTCTTCGCCATCGCCATCGTACTTGCGTGCTACGCGGGGCGCGTATGCGCGGGCGTGGGCGGATGAAATTTGGACAACCATTTTGCAAAGGAGCGATTCCCATGCGACCCATCCCTCATCCCGGTCGGCCGGGCAAACTTCTGCGCCTGCTCGCGGAGAAGTACCCGACGAAGGAGGCGGTCATGAGCCGCCTCATCTACCTGCAGGGGCAGCTCGTGCTGCCGAAGGGCGTCGAGCATTTCATGAGCGACCTGCACGGCGAATATGCGGCGTTCTACCATATCCTCAACAACTGCTCGGGCGTCATCCGCGAGAAGGTCGATTACGTCTTCGGCGCGCGGATGTCGAAGGAGGAAAAGGCGGAGTTCTGCACGCTGATTTATTACCCGAAAGAGAAAATCGAGCAGATGACGGCGGCGCGGCGGGCGACGCCCGCGTGGTATCGCGAGAATATCGCACGCTGCCTCGCGCTCGCGCGCCTCATGAGCTGGAAATATCCGGCTTCGCGCCTGCCGGGGCTCATTCCCGCGCGGCTGCGTCCCGTGCTCGTCGAGCTGCTCGCGACGCGGCCCGAGGCGGACGCCGCGCAGCTCGCGTATCAGCAGCGGCTGCTCGCGAGCATCGTGCAGGCCGATGCGGGCGCGGAGTTCCTCGAGGATTTCGCGTCGCTCGTGAAGCGGCTCGCCGTCGCGGAATTCCATTTCGTCGGCGATTTCTTTGACCGCGGCGGGCGGCCCGACGCCATCCTCGACCGCGTCATGGCACTGCCCGAGGTCGACATCGAATGGGGCAACCACGATGTGCTCTGGATGGGCGCGGCGCTCGGCAGTCCGGCCTGCATCGCGACGGTCGTGCGCAATTCCCTGCGCTATGACAATGTGGACGTGCTCGAACGCGGCTACGGCATCAGCCTGCGGCCGCTCGTGACATTCGCGCAGCATCTCTATCCCGATGAAGCGCCCATCCGCGCGGCCGAGCGCGCCGCGACGATCCTGCTCTTCAAAGTCGAGGGCGCGCTCATCGAACGCAATCCCGACCTCGGCATGGCAAATCGCCGCCTGCTGCACTGCATCGACTTCCGCAACGTCTGCGCCGTGCTGCCGAGCGGCCGCTACGAGCTCCGCAAGGCGTATTTCCCGACGATTGACGAGGACGCGGTCGACCCGTATGTGCTGACGCTGGAGGAACGCGAGATTCTGGACGGCCTTGTGACATCGTTCACGGAAAGCCCGAGCCTCCGCCGCCATGTCGATTTCCTCTACCGCAAGGGCAGCCTCTACCTCGTGCGCAACGGCAACCTGCTGTTCCACGGCTGCGTGCCGCTGACGGAGGACGGCGCGTTCTGCGAAATCACGTATGACGGCAAAAAATATGCCGGGCGCGCCTGGCTCGATTTCTGCGATCAGATGGCGCGCGCGGCATATCTCTATCACGAGCAGGAAGCGCTCGACTTCATGTATTTTCTCTGGTGCGGGCGGCTCTCGCCGCTCTCGGGCCGCGAAGTGCGGACGTTCGAGCGCACGTTCCTCGCCGACAAAACGACGTGGGAGGAGCCTGCCGACCCGTATTACCGCCTGCTCGATGACGAGGAGACCTGCGAGCGCGTGCTCAAAGAATTCGGCCTTTCGCCGAAGAAGGGGCACATCATCAACGGCCATGTGCCCGTGAAGGTCAAGAAAGGTGAATCGCCCGTCAAGGCGGGCGGCCGCGCCATCATCATCGACGGCGGCTTCTGCAAGGCGTATCACGAAAAGACCGGCATCTCGGGCTTCACACTGATTTCGAACTCCCGCGGCCTGCGCCTGCTCGCGCATCAGAAAATCGCCGATGTCCGCACAGCGCTTGCAGACAACGGCGACATCGAATCCGTCTCCGAAACTGTCGAGCTCGCGACCATCCATACGACCGTCGGCGACACCGACAAAGGACGAGCTATGCAGGAAGAAATCACGGATTTGTACAACCTGCTGCTCGCGTATCAGAATGGCGTGTTAAAACCGCAAGCGTAGCTTTGAGATAGCCTCCCTCTCAGAGGGAGGGGGACCGCGAAGCGGTGGTGGGAGTGTCGAAGGTAGGTCATAACAATTTGTTCGATTGTATCTGCGAAGGTACGTCTTCGCAGGAGGTAATCCTGCATAATGCTTCGCCCTACCTTCGACACTCACCCAGTCAGCTTCGCTGACAGCCCCCTCTGAGAAGGGGCCTGGATTTACTGGGGATCGCGAACTTAATGAGACATTGTTTCTGCTTGTTTACGCCCCCGGTGCCATCAGCGCGCACGGCACGTGCACGGTGCATTTCCCGCAGACCTCGCTGCCGACGCTGTTGCTTCCTGTCCCGTCCTCGTTCGTATACGAGCTGCCGAAGTCCTGATAGGCTTCGGCATTTTTCTTCAGGATGGCAAAGCATTTGTGCCGGTCGTAATGCCCGATGCCATCCGACGCCGTCAGCGCCGCCGTCGGGCAGCGGCGCAGGCAGGCGCCGCACTTGCCGTTCTTCTTGTAGAGGCAGTATTCCGTTTCGAGCGGCTGGCCCGGCGTGATGTCGAGGTCGGTCACGACTGTCGTATAGCGGCCGCAGCCGCCGGAGCGCGTGATCAGCATGTTGTTGATGCCGAACGTGCCGAGCCCCGCGAGATACGCGAAATGACGATGCGACCAATGGCTCACGAGCTTCTCGCGGTCGAACGTCGAAGCCGCCTGCGCAACGGCGGCGCGGACGCCGTGCCCCGCAAGCAGCGCGATGAGGTCGTCATTCATGGTACCAAACATCGCATTCGTGTCCTCGTATGCCTTTGCCCACTGCGCCGAGGCGAGGCCCGCGCAGGAATTCGTCTCGGCGAGCTCCTTCGAGAACGGCACGAAGACGACGAGCACGGTCTTTGCGCCCGGCAGCACATCCTCTGGCATTGCGTGTTCGGGGATGCGCTCGCGGACTTTGGCGAGCAGGGGATGATGCGCGTCGGCAAAGCCAGCAAGCGGTGCGCGCCAGATCGGCGCGATGCCGTGCGCGGCGCGGTAGTCTTCGAGGAATGATGCAATATGCGCTTCGAGCGCTTCTTTCGTGATGGTCGTTGCCATGATGGATGCCCTCCATGTGTTTTCATTCAGCTCTTCATTTCTTTTCTTTTTTATACCACGATGCTGGACAAAGCGGAAGAACGAAGGTAGGATATGGGTATCACGAAAGCTGATGGAAAGAAGGAACGACGATGGATGACATCCGCCTCCGCACGCTGCTCGCCGCCGTGCGGCTCGGGAGCTTCAGCAAGGCCGCGGCCGAGCTCCACACGACGCAGTCCGCTGTTTCGCAGACGATGCGCCGCCTCGAGGACGAGCTCGGCTGTGCGCTGCTCACGCGTACGCATGCGGGCGTCGCGCTGACAGACGAAGGACGCGCCCTGCTGCCCGCCCTGCTCGCGGCCGACGCCGCGCTCGTGCGCATGAAGGAAGAAGCCGCTGACCTCCAGCGCGGGCAGGAACCCCCGATTGCCATCGGTGCATTCTCGAGCATCTCGAACACCTGCCTGCCGCGTTTTCTGAAGGGCTATCAGACCGCGCACCCGCGCGTCCGATACCGCATCTTCATCGGCACGGACATCCTCTCCGAATGGCTGCTCGCTGGCAAGATCGACATCGCGCTCGGCGATGAAACACGGCTTGGCAATTTCATGTTCACGCCGCTCGCCGATGACCGCTATTTCGCCGTCGTCCCGCGCGGCAGCATCCCTGAAGAAAAGAGCACGCTCACGCAGGACGAGCTTGCCCATCTGCCGCTCCTCATGGCTCCGCGCAACGCTCTCGGCGAACATCTCGAGGCTCAGGCCGACAGCCAGACCATCATCGACTGCGACGACGACTCCACGCTCCTCTCCATGGCCGCTGCCGGCCTCGGCGCGACCGCCATGCCAGCTCTCAGTCTCAAAAGCCTCCATCCCCTCCCTGAAAGCGTCCGCATCCTCCCGCTCGTCCCCGAGACCAAACGCGTCCTCGGCTATGCGACGCGAAAAGAGATAGCGCCGCAGATGCAGGCGTTCGGGGCGTATTTGAAAGAGGTGTGGGGATGACCCCTTTTTATCGTTTCTTCATCGTGCATTGTGTATTGCGAAAATCGGCGGTATAATAAGAATATGAAGACCATATTTCAAGATCGCCCCATCGAATGGGACGATGAGAAGAATGAAATCAATGTGCGGAAGCATGGAATCAGCTTCGAGACGGCGGCCTATGTTTTTGCAGACGAGAATCGCATCGAGCTTTACGACGAACTTCATAGTGATGAGGAAGACCGGTATCAGGTCATCGGCCGTGTCGGGAAAGTGCTCTTTGTGATTTATACGGAACGTGGCGAGGCTATCCGGTTGATTTCTGCACGTTACGCGACCGCAAAGGAGAGGAGGGTTTATTATGGCAATTCATAGAGTATTCATTCATGAAGGGCAGAAACCGCCAGCGTCTGCGATTGCAGAGGCGGAACGCGCATCGCGTATGCCTATCAATTTTGAAGATGCGCCGGAAATGACGGAAGAACAACTGGCAAAGGCTGCTGCCATCGCCCGTGCAAGGCGTGCGGCCCGCCGGAAGAGCAATCTGACCATCCGCATGCCGCAAGAGACGATTGACAAAGCCAAAGACCTCCTCGGTGATGGCTATACCGGCGTGTTGCGCCGCCTCATCACGAAGGCAATCAATCATCCAGAACTGCTGAAAGACTGTCTTTAACGTGAAATCTCCCAGCTTGCAGGCTAAAGCATTGCAAAGCTGAAAATCGCCGCTGCACGGATGAGGCAGCGGCGATTTTTTGTGCGGTTTCCAATCGTGAGGGGAATCAGTGGACGGCGTACTTCTTTACAAACGCCTCGACCGGGATCGGCGGAGAGAACAGGAAGCCCTGCAGGTAGTCGCAGTCGGCTTTGAGCAGGTGGTCTTTCTGGAATTCGGTTTCGACGCCCTCGGCGACAATCTGCATGCCGAGGGTCTTTCCCATGTGGATGACGTGGTCGACGATGACACGGCCGCGCGTCTTTGTTTCGTCGGAGAAGCGCAGGAAGAACATGTCGAGTTTCAACGTCTTGGCGCGGATGTTGCGCAGCGTGTTGAGCGACGAGTATCCTTTGCCGAAGTCGTCGATTTCCACATGGAAGCCTGCGTCGATGATGTCATCGACCATCTTGCTCTGCGAGACGACGGCCGATTCCGTGATTTCGACGCGCAGTTTCTCCATCGGCAGGTCATATTTCTCGATGAGCTCCTGCAGCGTTTTTGCGACGTCAAGATAGAGGAAGTCTTTCGGCGAGACGTTGATGGAGAGCGCGAGGTCTGAAAATGCCGTGCCTTCCCAGCTCTTGAGCAGCTGGACGGTCTTTTCCCAGACGAAGCGGTCGAGCTGGGCAATCTGCCCCGATTCTTCGAAGCATGGGATGAAGGCGCCCGGCGAGACGATGGAGCCGTCGCCCTTGATCCAGCGCACGAGCACTTCGGCGGCCGCGAGTTTTTCCTTGCGGTCGAGCTGCGGCTGGAGGTAGAGGTGGAACTCGTCCTGCGCCAGCGCGTCCGTAAAGCGGTTGACCATTTTCTGCTTGTTGATGGCCGTCTCCCAGAGCTTCTTCGTGTAGTGCGCGCTGCCGATGTTGTAGTCGTTTTCGATTTCCTTGCGCGCCATGTCGGCGCGGTCGATCATGATGGCGACGGGGAGGTTCCGGTCGACGACGGCATAGATGCCCGCATGGATGTGGAGCGGGATGTCGTCTTCCTCGATGACGAAGAGCGCTTCGTCGAGGAATTCCTGCAGGCGTGCTTCGAGCGTCTCGTCCGTCGGTTCGAACACGGCGAAATGGTCGCCGAAGAGCCGCGCAATCAGAGCCCCGGTGTGGCACTTCTGGCGGATGGATTCCGCGACGGAGACGAGCACCTCGTCGCCTTTTTTCATGCTGTAGAGGTCGTTGATCATGTGGAATTTGCGCAGGTTGATGGAGACCATCGTGAAATCGGTGTCCGGCTGCGCGGCGAGCTCGGCGCGGACAGCGCGCGAGAAGCCCTCTTTGTTGAACAGTCCCGTCAGCGTGTCGTGCTGGTTCAGGAAGTCGGCGTTGTCGTTGTCCTTTTCGGGGATGTCAGCGACCTCGGCCGGCGTCGCTTCGCGCCAGTCGATGAGTTCGAGCGATGCGACGAGCGTTGTCGCCGCATCGACATGCAGGTTCACGGGCCGCGATGTGATTTCGAAGAGCTGGCGGTTCCGGAGCTCCTGCTTTCGTCGCTCCTTGTCCGTATGGCAGGCCTGATAGCTGATGCAGTTGCTGCATCGGTGGTTCGAGCCCCAGACGGCATGGCACGGCCGGCCGTACTGGCAGGAGCCCTCCCCGATATCGAGTTCCCGGCACTCGTCCGGATCGACGATGCGCGCGAGCTTGTGTTCTTTCCGATAGGCATCGAGCAGGTCGGCTGCCTGCTGCAGTGTCAGATCCATAGCCTCCATGATGACCATCCCATTCCTTCCCGGTTTATCATCCTAGATACACATTCTGTTTCCATCCCACTTTAAGCTTATTATACAACGTTTCCTGGGGAAATGGGGCTTCTTGTCTGAAAATCATTCCAGCAGCTTCTGGAGTTCCATCCAGTCGGGCTTCTTCGCTGCCTTGCAGACGGCTTCGTAATGCTCTTTTTCGCTGGCCGGCGGTTCTTTGCCTGCAAGGTCTTCGAGCACGAACTGGACGCTGTCGTAGTCGAACGTGGCCGCGAGCTCTTTGAGGGCTTCATAGGCTTCCTGGAGCTCTTCGGCGGTCATCGGTTCTTTGGTGCTTCCGTCGTCTGTGGCTTCGCCTTCAGCAGCGGCCGATGGCAGGACGGGCTTCAGCACGTCTTCGCACTGGGCGTAGAGCTCGAAGAGGCGCGGCGTGTCCTGCTGGATTTTTGCAGCATCTTCGGCGTTGCCTGCCTGTTCGAGCGCGGCGGCGAGGTCTGAGAGCTCGCTTGCACCGATGATGCGCGCCGAGCTCTTGAGGGCGTGGACTCTTATCGTGTAGTTCTTCCAGTCGGCGGTGTCGAAGAAGCTCTGGATCGTCGCGGCGTTTTCCTCGTAGGCTTCGGCGAAGAGCCGCAGCGTTTCGAGGTAGTCTTCGGGCGAGCCACAGTTCGTGAGGCCGCTCTTCGTGTCGAGGAGCGTTTGCGTTCGGAGCCATTCGGGCAGTGATTTGGCGTCTGCCGTGTCCTCGGCTTTTGCATCTTCTACCGTGACCTCCTGCACCTTTTCGGGCGGGAGGTATTTTTTGAGCATGCTTTCGAGCTTGTGGCTGTCGATCGGCTTTGTCAGGTAGTCGGTGAAGCCCGCCGCGATGTATTCCTCGCGCGCGCCGGAAATGGCGTTCGCCGTCAGCGCGATGACGGGGATATCATTGCAGAGGTGCTTCGTCTCCTTCATGTGCTGCAGCGTCTCGATGCCGTCCATTTCGGGCATGCGATGGTCGAGGAAGATCATATCATAGGCTTTCTTCTTGACCATTTCGAGTGCGACGGCACCCGAGAGCGCGGAATCGACGTGGATTTCCGTGCGTTTGAGGAGTCCACAGAATACTTTGATGTTCATTTCGACATCGTCGACGACGAGCACGTCGGCCGTCGGCGCCTTCAGCAGCGCGCCTTCGCTTTCGGCTGGCACGAGGCGGCGCACCTGGTTTTCGAAATCGCCGAGCTCCGCCCAGTCGACGACATCCTGCTCGACTTCGAAGGCGAACGTCGAGCCTTCGCCATAGACGCTCTCGACTTCGAGGCGGCTGTGCATCATGGAGAGCAGCCGCTGCGTGATGTTCATGCCGAGGCCCGTGCCCTCGATCGTCGCGTTGCGGGCTTCCTCGATACGCTGGAACGCCTGTCCGAGCTTTGGCAGGTCTTCCGGCTTGATGCCGATGCCCGTGTCTTTGACAGAGAAGCGCAGCACGACCTTCTGGTCCGAGAGCTTGCGGTAGGTGACGGCGAGCGTCACGCTGCCCTGCCGCGTATACTTGACGGCGTTCGTCAGGATGTTCATCGCGACCTGCTTCACGCGCACTTCGTCGCCATGAAGCACGGTCGGGAGCTTCGGATCGGCCTTGAGGATGAACGCGAGGTTCTTGTTCCGTGCGCGGATTTCCGTCATGTTCACGAGGTCGTTGAGGAGCGACCCGAGGCCGTACTCGACGGGTACGAGCTCCATCTTGCCGGCCTCGATCTTCGAGAAATCGAGGATGTCGTTGACGAGGCCTAAAAGGTGCAGTGCCGAGCCGCGCAGGTCGGCCGCGTAGCCTTCAATCGCGGGCTCTTTGCTCTCGCGCAGGATCATCTCGTCCATGCCGATGATGGCATTGATCGGCGTGCGGATTTCATGCGACATGTTCGAGAGGAACAGGCTCTTCGCCTGGTTTGCGTGCTCGGCCTGTGTTTTCGCTTCCTCGGCATGCGTCCGCGCCTCTTCGGCTTGGGCTTTCGCTTCTTCTGCGTGCGCTTTCGCGACTTCCGCCGCTTGCAGCGCGTCTTCCGTTTCCGCCTGCCCTTGGAGCAGGAGCTGCGTCTCGCGGATGAAGAGGTAGATGAGCATGAGCACGACGAACAGCACGAACAGCGCGTAGCCGTGGCGCAGGAACGTCGCGATGTCCTCGACGGGCTTCACGAGCGCCGTGCTTTCGATATAGCCGACGAGATAGAGGTCGGGACGGATTTCGGCGAGCGTGATGAAGGATTTCGCCTCGTGCGCTTCTTCACCGTCATCCGCACTGTGGACGACGATGGCGCTCTTGTCGATCTCCTGCATCATCCGTTCGAGGCGGCCGCTCGCCATGAGCGTATCAAAGCATGCCTGGCGCTCTTCGTTCGCAGGGTTGCTCGGCTGGCTGATGGCGTGGAGGTTGCGGCTGACGAGCCAGAAGGTCGCGCCTTTGACCTCCTTCGTGTTGAGAAGCTGCCCGATGATGGCGTCGGGATCGGCCTTGCAATAGAGGATGGCGTCGACATTGCCATTCCCCTGTTCGTGGATGGGGGCGGCAATGAGGTAGGCGGAGCCCGTGTCGTTGACGATGAGCATCGGCTGTCCGTGCTGGATGCCGATAAGGCGGGGGAAGGTTTCAAAGGAAACATCATCGTTGCCGTAGACATGCGTGCCATCAAAGCGCAGGATGCCGATGTCGCCCTCGAGGCCCTGCTGCCGCATCATCTGCACGAAGAAGTCCAGTTCCTCCGGAGATTTTTCGATGGCCTTGCTGTAATTTTCCAGCGAGCGCAGACGGCGGTTGATGATTTCGTTGTCCATCTGCGACATCATGGTGATGTTTTCGGCTAGCTGATCCTCCATGTATTCGTGCAGCATCACGTTCAGCTGATGCTGGATGCTGTGGCCGATCAGGCAGAAGCAGCAGAGCGCGAAGACGAGCAGCACGACGAGGCGGCGCTGCTCCGTGCAGAAGAGATATTTTTTCAAGAGGCGGCGCAGACGGTCATTCATAGAGGATCACCCCCTCGACGAACCAATCCATCTTTTGGCGGAGCGTCACATCGTCGATGTATTCGCCCGCGCGGCAGCGAACATTCCCTTCATTATCGCGGATGTCGCCGGAAAATGGCTCGAAGCCATTTCGAAGTTCGTCTTCCGCCTGTGCGACCTGTGCGCGTTCCGCGTCCGTGACGTCGGGCGACGTAATCGCGAGCGCCATATCCGCTTCATTGAAATCAAACCAGTAAAATGCCAGCGGGTTCGAGTTCCGCACGTTGTCTTTGAGGAGCGAAGACCAGACTTTCTTCCAGTTGATGACCGTGCGCGCGAGGAGCAGCGGGCTATCTGGAGCCTCATCGTAGCACGCGAGACCGTAGATGCCGTGCTCGACGGCATAGGCCGCCACGGCGTCGTTTGACCGATGGGACGCGAGGACATCGACATGCGCGTCCTTCACCATGCGGGCCGCGAGGCGGCACGCGTTTTCGTCCGTTCCCTCTGCGAGCGTCTGGAAAGCTGCGAGCACATGGGCGTCGGGATTCACGCGCCGCACGCCGAGTGCAAAGGCGTTGAGTTCCTGCAAATTGTCCGGTACGAGGTCATAGCTGATGAAGCCAATCTGCCCCGTCTTCGTCTTCAGTCCTGCGAGAATGCCCTGGAGGTAGCGCAGCTGGTAGATGCGCACGAAGTACGTGCGGACATTTCCCGTGTAGTGCGACGGGATGATCGTGTAAAAATTCGTATCAAGATATTTCTGCCCCGCCGTCTGGAACAGGTCGCCGTAGCCATACGTCGCGGATACGATGATGTTCGCGCCCTGCGCGTGCAGGCGGTCGATGGCCTCCATGCCGGCGGGGCTGTCGGGGGCATCCGCCTCGATGAGGTATTCTGCGCCCATGTCGTCCGATGCGTCGGCAAGCCCCTGGCATGCGATGCGGTACCATGGTTCCAGCGACTGCCGCTCAGGCAGGATGATTCCGATCCGGATCGGGCGCTGCGGCTCGACCTTCGTCGTGAAAAAGAGATGCACATAGGCGACGAGTGCGACGAGCGCGGCAACGAGGATGAGGTGTGGCAGTGACTGTGTCCAGTTCTGTTTCCAATTCATGGGAATCCCTCCCCGAGGTTGCGAGAGTGCGGAGACAGGCTCAGTCGTGCAGCTTGTCGTACAGCTGCTTCATGAAGAAGGAGCCGACGCTCTCGACGAGCTTGTCGCGGCCGGAAGATTTCAGGATATAACCCTCCGGCTTCAGAGCGAGCACCTGGAACACGCTGTCGCGGTCGCCTTTGCCCGTGAGGAAAATGACGGGGATTTTCGCTGTCTTCGGCTCGCTCCGGAGCATCTCGAGCACCTGCGGGCCGCTCGTCACGGGCATCTCGTAATCGAGCAGGATGAGGTCGGGCTGGTTGTCCGCGACATACATCATCGCTTGCGCGCCGCTCGTCACGATGGTCACGCGGTACTGGCGCGAGAGCCAGTTCTTGACCGTCTTGAGGAACGTCTCGTCGTCATCGACGATGAGAATGTGCTTCAGGCGGTCCTGCGTCGCGTTGACATCCGTCAGATACGCGAGACGCTCGAGCAGTGCTTCCGTGTTCACAGGGCGCTCGAACACCGCTGAAATGATCGGCTCGGGGATGGATTCCTCGACAGATTTGATGTCCGCCGGATTTCCGAGGAGAATCAGCAGCTTGTTCTTCTCCGTGCAGAGGTCTTTGAGATAAATCAAGGCCTCTGTCTTGCTGTCCTCGTCGCCGTTCAGGTACATGAGGATGAGCTCGGCATCGCGTTCGTGTTCGTGCAGCGCCTCGACATCGAGCGGGCAGTGCACGAGCTCGTAGCCATTCTTCGTCAGATTGCGCTGCAGCGCATGGAGGATGAGCGACTTGCCTTCGCTGATGAATAAGATTTTCTCGCTTGCCATATATGTTGTCTTCCTTCAATATTCGTCCAAAATCATCCTAAAGAGACCTATTCGATGCGGGGAGGGATTGTCCTGCTTTTCAGGCGGACGCCGCCTTGCTGTTTCGTGGTTCATCGGCTAAAATAAAACGGGTGATTTTTGCATGGAAGTCTGGAAACGGAATCTTTTGATTTGCTGCATCGCTTCGTTCATCGTCTCGGTCGGCATGAGCCAGATGGCGCCGATTCTGCCGCTCTACATCCATGAGCTCGGCGTCGAGGCGCCGGAGGATGTCGCGCGGTGGTCGGGCATCGTGTTCGGCTGCAATTTTGTTTCGCTCGCGATTTTCTCTCCCATCTGGGGGCGGCTCGCGGACCGGTTCGGGCGGAAGCCGATGATTCTGCGCGCTTCGGGCTGGCTCGGCTGCATCATGATTGCGCTCGGCTTTGCGCAGAGCGTCTGGCAGCTCGCGGGGCTCCGGCTGCTGCAAGGGGCGATGAGCGGCTTCCAGGCGGCGGTCGTGCCGCTCCTCGCGGCGGAGACGCCGCGGGGCAAGTCGGGCTGGGCGATGAGCATGTTCTTCGCGGCGCAGGTGACGGGCGGCCTCCTGGGCCCGGTCTTTGGCGGCGGGCTCTCGGAGATGATTGGCTATCGCCATTCGTTCTTCCTGATCGGTTCGCTCTGCCTGGTCGGCTGCTTCGCGCTGACGTTCGTGCATGAGACGAAAAAGCCAGCGCCTGCCGCGGTCGCGCAGCGGAGCACGCGGGAGACGTTTGCCGCCCTGCCGCATCGCGAGGCGACGCTGGCCGTTTTCGCGACGACGTTTCTCATGCATTTTTCGATTACCTGCGTGCAGCCAGCACTGACAATCTACGTCGCCGAGCTCGCGCCGGACACGGAGCATCTGGCGGTCGTTTCTGGCTTCGTCTTTTCGTGTTCGGGGCTTGCGAGTATGCTTTTTGCGTCAAAGCTCGGCCATCTTTCTGACAGCATGGGGGCGCACCGTGTGCTGCTCGGCTCGCTGCTGCTCGCGGGGTTCGTTTCCTTTCCGCAGGGACTTGTGGCGACACCGTGGCAGCTCGGCATCCTGCGCTTCGTCCACGGCATCGCGATGGCGGGGCTCATCCCGGCGACGAATGACACGATCCGCCAGATTACGCCGTCCGCCTGCCTCGGACGCATCTACGGCTTCAACCAGTCGGCGCAGTTCATCGGCATGTTCACAGGCGCGTTCCTTGGCGGCCAGCTGACGGCCTGGCTCGGCTTCGCGCACATGTTTTTCGTCGTCGGCGTGCTGCTGCTCGGCAGCGCGTTCTGGTGCAAGACGCGCGTCGTCGACGGGCTGGCGAACGCATGAAAAAAGGCGGGACGGCTGCATGGTGCAGAGGTCTCGCCTTTTCTTTTGGAATATGTCGGAGTTTGAAGTCAGCGCGCCTGGCAGAGGCGGTCGGCCCAATCGAAGAGCTCCGTCAGGTCATAGTCGCCGGCATGCCCTTTGCCCCAGGGAGCGGCGAAATCGACATCATAGCCGGCGTTCTGGAGTTTCCGCGCGAGGAGCGCTGGGATGGCGAGGCTGGTGTCGCGGTCTTTGGCACCGTGGCGGATGCGCCAGTGCGGCGCGACCGTCGCCTCCTTGCTGCCGATGTAGTTCATCGGATTCATGAGGCGGAGGATGGAGGCGTCAGCCATCGGGCCATTCTTGTCGCTGCGCTGGAACGAGAACGCGGTGAAGTGCTTCGGCGCGTTGGCGCTGTCGGCAAATTCATCGTTTTCTCCCGAGCTCAGGTCGAATTTGTCGAAAGCCGGTGTCGCTTTGAGGCGCCCGGCCCAGGCCGCGTATTTTGCAAGATCCATATCAACGACTCTGCCGTCCTGCACGGTCAGCCAGCCGAGGGCGGCAACGCTCGTGTCGCCCTGGTCGAGCGCACTCTGCGCCGAAGCCATGTAGACAGCCTTGATGTAGTCGGCAAAGCTGCCGGTGCCATCTTCATGGAGCGAGAGCAGCTGGCCGCTGGCGTCACGGAGACCGAGGCTGTTGACGTAGGCGGGGAACAGCGCCTTGAGCGCTTTCGAGGCCGTGATCTGGCGTCCCGTCATCTCCTGCGTACTCGTCGTTTCCTGCGGCGCGTTGGCCGGGCGGTTCGTGACGGCGCCATCAGCGGCGGGCGGCTGCATGCCCTGCGGAGGTTGTGCACCTTGCGGTGGCTGTCCCTGCGGCGGCGCGCCTGCGCCGCCTGCCATCGGGGGCATGC
>ONJV01000033.1:0-6647 GCA_900318215.1 uncultured Veillonellaceae bacterium | reverse complement strand
GGCATGCTGCTCTGGTGGTACTCGTTCACGCCTGAGAACATCCACTCGTATGCCATGTCAGCGTGTTCGAGGTTCGTGATCGGGCAGTAGTCCATCGAGGCGAAGATGTCATCGCGTTCGTCTGCTGCGCCGATGGCAGAGAGGTACGGCGCATAGTCCGGGCTGTTGCCCGTCGCGCCGAGGAGCGCCGACAGCGCACCGCCGGCACTCGTGCCGTCAGAGATGATCTTTTCCGTGTCGCCAGCGGGCAGGAGCGCCTGGTTGTGGCGCAGATAGCGTACGGCGGCCTTGTAATCGACGATGAAAGCCGGCGCTTTGCCGACGTACGTGCCCGCGGCGTCCTGCGTCGTGCGGCCGCGGATGGCGGGCGCGGCCACGACGTAGCCGCGCGAGAGCGCGACGAGGGCTGCGTTTGGCCTTGTCGTACCATGATCGCTGGTGGCAGGTTCGCCCGCTTGGCCCGGCATATAGCCGCCGACGCCGTTCGGCAGGAAGATCGGCGCAGTCTCTGCCGTGTAGCCGTTCACAGTGCCGCCCGTGAAATAGGCGGCCGGGATGAAGATGTTCATCTGCTCGGCATCCGCGGCTGCCGGATGTGCGACGTAGACGATGTTGCGGTAGGCGCGATAGGCGACGTCCTGGCCCTCGCAGTCCATGTGCTCTTCCGTGTATTTCGATGCATCGAAATTGAGCGAGATGGCGGCGTTGTTCGTGTTCGCTGCCGGAGCCGTTGCGGCTGTTGCGGCGGCCGCAGCCGTCGCAGCCGAGGCGCTGCCCGCTTGCCAGCAGGCCGCACTTGCCACGAGTCCTGCGGCGAGCATCCATTTCCAATGTTGCATGCAAATCATCCTTTCCTGCAAAAGAAAATGACCCTGCCCGGCATTTCGACAGTATGCGAATTGCCCGGACAGGGTCATGCGATTTCTCGTATCTGTAGCATAGCAAGGCTTTCCAAGAAGATGATGATACGCTGGTTTATCCTGCATGAGAATCCAGCGCTTCAGAGGTGTGGCGCGAAGACGAGATTGCCCTGCGCATCGACGCGGCCGAGATGGTGGATGAAGAACCGCGCAATCGAGCCCGTGATGAGCGCGGAGATCAGCGTGCCCTCGCGGATGCCCTCGATTGTGCCGAGCTGCGTGTAGGAAAAAATGGCGGCGGAGACGACGAGCGAGCAGTCGAACGCTGTCTTGACCCAGCCGAATTCGAAATGAAAGACCTGAGAGATGGCCTGGACGATGGCTTCGCCGGCGAGCATGAGGACGTGCGCGATGACCTGCAGCGAGACGCCGAGCGCGACGAAAGCCGCGCCGAGCAGCAGGACGGCCATCTTTGCCGGATACCATGCGGGCACGACAGAGGCAAACAGCGCCATGGAAACGTCGATGAAGAAGGCAAAGACGAGCGTCACGGGAATCTGGAACAGCTGGATGGAATCGAACCGCCGCCGGAGCAGCACGATCTGCCCGGCGAGGAATGCCATGTTGACGACGAATGTCGTCTGGCCGAGCGTGTAAGGATAGGCGAGGCTCAGCACGTAGGGCAGGCTCGAAATCGGCGACGTGCCCAGCAGGCTCTTGACGACGAGCGCGATGCCTGCCGACTGCACGAGGATGCCGATGGTGAAGATGAGATAGCGTTTCCAGATGGACAAACAAAGACTTCCTTTCTCGTGAAATTCAAGCCATCCTATCATGTTTTTCTTGTAAACTCATTGGTAGAAAGAGCATGCCGTTCTGCAAGAGGGGGTCATCTCATGTTTGCGTTCTGGAAAGAGAAAAAAGTGTTTGAAACGAAGGACAAAGCGGCGTTCCGCGCAGCGGAAGAAAAGCTGGCGGCGGCAGGCATCCAGGCGCGGACATGGACGAGCCCCGAATCGCCTATGGTGTGCTGCGGCGCCAAGATCGATGTCCGACTGGTCGGCCGCAAGGAGCACAAGCTGCTGGACGTCTATCACATCGCCGTCGCGTCGGTCGATGCCGAGCGGGCGCTGCAGCTGCTGGAGGAGCCATCATAAAAAAGGCTCTTTCCCCACACTTATGGGTGAAGAGCCTTTTGTTCATCCGTATTTGTTGCTGGTATTTCAAGGTGAAATGGTTCATAATGTATGGGAAGTGCGCGGCCGTAATCTTGCTGCACGTATTTTTGCAAAAGGAACGGTGACGAAGTTGAAAGACATTACGAAAGACCTTCTGGCACGCTGGCGTGCCGATTATGACAGCGATGCATCGGCGCATGTGCTGGGATGAATCTTACCACTGCGACCGCGACCTGACGCCGAAAGGCGCCGGTCTCGAATACCGCAGCTTTGCCTCGAATCACGCCGTGCTGCTCACAGGCGTGAACCTCGACGCCGATGGCCAGCCCGACCGCTGGAAAATTGAGAATTCCTGGGGCGAAGATGTCGGCGAGAAAGGCTACTTCGTCTGCTCGGAGGCGTATTTCCGCGCCTACGGCTACGAAGCCGTCATCCAGAAGAAGCATCTGAGCGAAGAACAGAAGCAGATGCTCGAAAAGCCGCCCATCCTGGTCAATGCCTGGGATGAAGACGCGGGCTGGTGACGCTCCTGTCATACATACTTTCACATATCATCGCGGCGGCGCCGGAGTCCAGCAGGACAACGGCGCCGCCTTTTTTGTGCGTTCACTCTAGCATTTGAACTGATATTTTAAATTTGTCAACATCCAATTTTGATGTAGATTCGGGGATGTTTCATCGTGTTTCCATACGGTATGATTATGAAAGAGGTAATTTTCACACAAAAAAGACAACGGAAGGAGATGGATTCTATGAAAGGACATTGTTTGAGCAGGCGGCGCGCTGGACTGTGGAAAGCCCTGACGGCCGTGCTCTGCGTGGTGTTCCTGCTGCTGGCGTTCGCCGGCTGCAGCGATGACGAGAGCTCGTCGGGAGGCCACGGAAAAATCGAGGGTCTCGGCGAGAAGACGACGGGCACCTGGGTCGTCGAGATGTACGTCTGCGGCACGGACCTCGAGTCCGAAAACGGCGCGGCGTCGGATGACCTCGCGGAGCTCACGAAGAAGAAACCGCCGGAAGGCGTGACATTCGTCATCCAGACGGGCGGCGCGAAGAAATGGCAGAACAAGGACGTCAAGCGCAAGGAAATCGACCGCTTTGTCTACGACAAGGACGGCCTGCGGAAAGTTGAGCACAAGAAAGATGCCGACATGGCAGCGACGGACACGTTCGCCGATTTCCTGCACTATGCGAATGACAACTATGCAGCGGATCACCGCATCCTCATCGTATGGGATCACGGCGGCGGCACGGTCTTCGGCGCTTGCTACGATGAACGCACCGGCAACATGATGAAGCTGAACCAGATGCAGGACGCGCTCGCGAGCACCTACGACAAGAACACGGAAAAGCCGCCATTTGACATCGTCGGCTTCGACTGCTGCCTCATGGCGACGTACGGCGTGGCGAACACGTTCGAAGGCTATGGCCGCTACCTCGTCGCATCGCAGGAACTCGAGCCGGGCAACGGCTGGTACTACACGGGCATCGTCAACGGCTTCAACAAAGGCGTCGGCAGCGATCCGCTCGTGCTCGCGAAGGTCATCTGCAACGCGTACATGGAAGGCTGCGAGGACGTCGGCACGGAGGACCAGGCGACGCTCTCCGTCACGGACCTCTCGAAGCTGCCGCAGCTGCGTGCCGCGTATGAGAAGATGGGCGACGAAGCGCTCAAAGTCGCGCAGGCCGACCCGAAGAAATTCTTCTCGCGCTATGGCCGCCAGGCGAAGAAGTCCGAGAATTTCGGCGGCAACACGCGTGACACGGGCTTCACGAACATGATCGACCTCGGCGATTTCGCGCAGCGGACGGAAAAGCTGCTGCCGAAGACGTCGAAAGATGTCCTCTCGGCCCTTGACGCGGCCGTCGTCTACCGCGTGAGCGGCGACCTCAAGAAAGATTCGCACGGCCTGTCGTGCTACTATCCGTATCAGGTCGAGCAGCAGGAGTACTTCGAGGACGTACGCGCTGCGAGCGACAGCTACAAGCGGCTGTACCGCTACCTCGCGACGGGCAAAGCGCCGAGAGGCGCGAAGAAGTCCGTGATGTTTGACGTCAGCAGCATGGAAGACCTCAAGCTCGATGCTGATAGCGAAGGCACGGTCTTCTGCAAGCTCACGGAGCAGCAGATGGAAAATCTCGCGACGATCCGCTGCAATCTCATCTGGTATGACGCTGAGCAAGATGTGCTCGTCATGCTCGGCAACGACGCGAACGTCGATATGGATTGGGACAGCGGCATGTGCAAGGACAATTTCGACGGCACGTGGGTCATGCTCGACAAGCATCCCGTCTACATCGACGTGACGGACGAGACGGAAGGCCGCATCACGTACGCGATCCCGATCAAGCTGAACGGCAAGCAGATGAACTTGTTCGTCTCGTATGACAAGAACGCGAATGCGTACAAGATCCTCGGCGCGCGCGCCGGCCTGAACGAGAAAGGCGCGGCCGACCGCAACCTCGTGAAGCTGAAATCCGGAGACAAGATCACGACGCAGTTCTACGGCGCCAGCATCAATGGCAGCGGCGATGACGTCGCACTCGTCGACAACGAGACGTTCACGATCGGCGACAACCCGAAGGTTTCCGACGAGCCGCTCGAAGACGGCACGTACGGCTACGTGTTCGATTTCATCACGCCGACCGGCGACTACTCGATGTCCGACCTTGCGACGTATGAGCTGAAGAACGGCAATATCACGACGACGGTATATGAATGATGGCAAGGCTCCCCCGCTGGGGGAGCTGTCGCCCAAAGGGCGACTGAGAGGGTAAGGCAGTAACTATATTCACATACATATGAAAGGACGATGACTACCATGAGCACGCACAAACTGAATATCCGTTTCACCGACAAGCAGGGCAACCGCGGCAAGATCCGCATGTACTTTCCGGAGATTGATATGGATGAGTACGGCTGGTTCGCACTCGGCGACGAAGGTTCGGAGCACATCGTCGTCGCATTCGACGAGAAGCCGGACCTCGACGAAATCTTTTCCGAGGACGAAGAGCCGGAGCTCATCAAGGGCACGGACGAGGACGGCAACAAGGTCTACATCGCTTACGCGGGCATCGACGATCTCTCCGATATCGAAATCGAAGGCGAGGATGGCGAGATCATCGGGGTGCAGTACAGCAGCGGCAGCTCGAAGTCCCGTTCCGGCGGCGGCTCGAAGAACAAGGCCGGCAGCCTCGCGGACAAGCTCCGCCGCAACCTCGGCAAGGGCGGCAAGTCCACGGGAAAATCCAGCGGCGGCCGCTGCGGCAAAGGCGGCGGGCAGAAATGCACGAAATCCATGATCAACAAAGCCGCGCGCGCCGCCGGCGTCAGCCCCGCGACGTACGCGTCCGTCATGGGCTACGAAATCCTGACGGAAGAAGAATACGAGCTGTATATGGACTCCGACGATTTCGAAGAATTCGAGCTCGAAGATGACGACGACATCGACTGGGACGACATCGACGACGACGATGATGACGACGACGATGACGACGACGATGATGACGATGATGATGAAGAAGATGATGAAGATGATAGTGATGATGATGATGAAGAGGATGATGAAGAAGATGATGAGGAAGATGATGAAGTAGAAGACGAAGGGGACGACTATGACGACGACGGCGGCGATGACTACGACGACGGCGGCGACGATGATGGCGGAGATTACGATGATGGCGGCGACGACGGCGGCGATTACGACGACGAATAACGTCATTTCGTGATGCCGGAATGCATTTCGTGCCAAAAAAGTGCATTTCGTGCCACATTTCGTCCAGAGCGGGGCGAAATCTGCTATGATGCCATCAGATTAAGGAAATGTGGAGCCGCCATCCGGCGGAAAACAGGGAGGATGTGGACATCATGAAACTCACCATGAACAACCAGAAGAACAACAAACGCATCGCTATGCTCGTGGCCTGCTCGTTCGGCTTCAGCGTCGCGTTCGGCTTCGCGCCGATCGGGACGACGAGCAGCTCAGCCCTCGGCGGAAGCATTGTGGAAGCTGCTTCTGCACAGACGGCCAGCAGCAACCTCGTGAGCCACGACAAGAAAGACAAGAAGGACAAGAAAAAGAAGAAGGGCAAGAAGCACGGCAAGGTCAAGAAGCCGACGAAGCCGCAGCAGAAAGTCAAGAAGGACGGCCGCGGCAAAGGCCAGAAGTGCACGGCGAAGATGCTGTCGAAAGCCGCTGCCCGCTCCGGCCTCAGCGTCCCGGCTTACGCGTACTACATGGGCTATGTCATCGTGACGGAAGAAGAGTACGAGGTGTACATGGAATCCTCGGACTACATCGATTGGGATGACATCGATGAAGAGGAAATCGAAGACGAGACGGAAGAATGGGAGGAGTACGAAGAAGAAGAGGAGGAGTACGAAGAGGACGAGGATGACGAAGACGACGAAGATGACGAAGACGAGGAGGATGAGGACGAGGACGAAGACGAAGATGAAGATGACGATGAAGATGAAGACGACGAAGACGAGGAGGATGATGACGAAGACGACGAAGACGCCGACGACGAAGACGAAGATGACGACGCCGACGACGAAGATGAAGATGATGAAGATGAAGACGACGCCGACGACGAAGATGAAGATGAT
>ONJV01000288.1 GCA_900318215.1 uncultured Veillonellaceae bacterium | reverse complement strand
CCATCTTGTACTTCGCGCTACCGTCGCGCGCCGTCGCATAGATGACAGGGAAATCGAGCTGGTCGTCGTCGGCGTCGAGCTCCATGAACAGCTCGAGGACTTCGTCGTAGACATAATCGACACGCTGGTTCGGCTTGTCAATCTTGTTGATGACGACGATTGGTTTGAGCTTCTGCTCCAGTGCCTTGCGGAGGACGTACTTCGTCTGCGGCATCGGGCCTTCGAATGCATCGACGAGCAGCAGGACGCCGTCGACCATGTTCAGCACGCGCTCGACCTCGCCGCCGAAGTCCGCATGGCCCGGGGTGTCGACGATGTTGATTTTGATGCCGTTGTACATGATGGACGTGTTCTTCGACAGGATCGTGATGCCGCGCTCACGCTCGATGTCGCCAGAGTCCATGACGCGCTCCTCGACCTTCTCGTTCGAGCGGAAGACATGGCTCTGCTTGAGCATCGCATCGACGAGCGTCGTCTTGCCGTGGTCGACGTGCGCGATGATAGCGATGTTTCTCAGATTTTCGTTCGTACTCATGAAAAAATTCGTGCCTCCATTTTTAGGTAAAGAAAAAGGGATACTACAAAGTATCCATCCGTATCGTCAAAACATAACGTGTATATTGTAGTATCCGCGAAAAAGGTTGTCAATATTTTTTTGTCACTTGGTGATAAAGCCTGCGCATAACCAATCATCTGGGCGTTTACCGCAGGGCATTCAAGATGCTTTCGAGCGCATAAGGCTTCGCGTATTTGAAAAGCGCATCCGGAAGAGCAAGGATTCCAGCCATTTTCTGCGGAGTACGATTCATCCAAGGATAAATGAGGAGGCGGATTGCGCGGCCGACACGCTCGATGCGGAGGCTTCCCGACGCATCATCACAAGTGATGGTGCAGCCGGCGGCCGCAAGGATATTTTGGAGCGGCGCGAGCTTCGCTTTTTGCTTTGCAAGCGAAAGCGGCGGCGCGATGCGGCCGGTCTCGGCCCACGCGAGGAGCACGAGGGCGGCGTGGCGGTCGAGCATGGCATGGACGTATTGGTTGCGATAGTGCTTCAGGCAGTTGTAGCACGCGCTGTCGCACGTGCAGCCCGCGAGGAGAGATTGCGCCGAGGTGAGGAGCCCGGGCAGGTCGTCCGCGAGGCGGAGGGCATAGCCCGCGCCGCTCGAAAGACTGTCGTAAAGGTAGATGTCGACGCAAGCGCCCTTCCCCTGCTGGCGGATGCGATAGCCGCTGACGAGCTCGGTGTATTCGATGTCGAGCTCCTTGCTAACCGTCATGCGGAGCGCTTCGGCGAGCGATTGCGCCGCGCGCTGGAGCCAAGTCATCGGATGGTCGCGGCCCGCGTCGAGCGCAGGGTCATCAAGCGGAATTTCGAGCACGAGCATGTCTGTGACGAAATCGTAACCGAGGTTGACGTTCGTGTGATTGCGGTGCATGCAACGCGTCTTCGCGCCGGGATAAGGACGGCGGACGTCATGGAGCGCCTTTTCGTCATCTCCGGGCACGGCCGCACCACAGTCGTTGCAGACGAGGAATCCTTTGCCGTCTGGCCCTTCATTTACCATGATGATGTGCTGATCCGTGCGCCGCGCCATGCGGACATGCGACCAGCCGGCCACGGGCTCCATGAGCGAGGCGTCAGGGAGCGTCGAGTAGACGGGCGTCTGTGCGGAAGAATAGGCTTCCTGGAGCTGTGCCTGTGCGATGGGCTGCGCGTCCCGTGGCGCGAAGCCCCACGGCCGCACCATATCGCGCGTGCGCTCGACGCTCGCTTCTCCGCAGAACGGGCAGATATCGCCCTCCGGCTCCTCGAAGCCGAACCAATTGCAATGCGCGCAGGCGTAAAGCGCCTTGTGATAGTTTCCGTCCTCCATGTAGGCGCGCGCGGGTTGCTGGAAAAAGCCTTTACGGTATTCGCTGTGCGGCGTGTAGAGGCCGCCAATCTGGTACGTTTCCTTGTCGACGACGACGGAGCGACCCGGCGCGTCTTCGGAAATGGCGATGTCGAGGCCGCGCTCGACGGTGTATTTCACGCGCTGGTCGGCAAAGGTATAGAGGCTTACGACGTTCTTCGGGAACGAGTACGTCGGGATGATGCCCTCTTCATAGAGCGCATCGAGGAGCGATTTCGGATGGTCGCCGATGCCGTCGTCGTCGACGCCATAGCGCTCGGGATGGCGGTCGATGGTCTCCGCGAGACGCTGGAATTTTTCGCCGAGGTCGTTTCGCCACGCGTCCCAGTCCATCGCGGCACTCGTAGGCAGAAGGCTCCCCTGCGGCGCGGCGGCAAAGGCCTCTGTGCGCGCGAGATACGCTGCGCTTTTGTCCGAATGGAAAAAATCCCATGCGCCCATCTGGTCGATGCTCTCGCCCACGCCCTCGAGGAAACGGACG
>ONJV01000111.1 GCA_900318215.1 uncultured Veillonellaceae bacterium | reverse complement strand
ATTGGCTCTTTTCGATTGACTCAAATTGGCGAATTTCAGCCGACCCGAATTGGCGTTTTTCGACCGACGCAATTTGGCGAATTTCACCCGACGCGAACAACGACGACGGGCACGCTGGCGCAGGACGGCAAGAGCCTCGTGATGAAGGTCGATGGCGTGAAGTATGCGTTCACGCTCGCGCCTGCTGCGAAGGATGGAGATACGCTTCTCACTCTTTCGTACACGGGCGATACGGAGATCGGCAAGGGCGACGTGACGGTCGGCACGAGCGGCCTCCTGAGAAACCTCAAGAAGGGAGAAAAAGTCTATCTGCTCAAGAAAACAAACGGCAAGCTGATTGCCACGGACATCACGGATACCGTCAACCTGCCCACCATCTACGGCACCATCACGGGCACCGTAGCAGAGGACGACAGCAACAATCTCGTCCTCAATGTCACGAAAGAAGAATCCCTCACGGACAACCTCAAGGACAAAGATAATCCTTACAAATACATCGTCATCGTGGAGGATGACACGAAAAACACGGGGAACGGGGTCATGGTTGGCGCAGGCGAAAATGCCGACAAGGGCGCCATCGCTGCCTTGGCGAAGGACGAGACGGATGCGACGGAGCTGAAGGACAACACCCTGACCGTACAGGGCAAGGTGAAGGGCCGCGCCGTCGGCGCGAACAGCGTGGCAGGCAATGCCACGGAGAACAACGTCACGATCGGCGTTGGCGCGACCGTGGACGGCTTCGTTGCTGGCGGCCTGACGGCGGACGGGACAGCGAATGGCAATATCGTCACCATCAACGGCGGCACGATTACGGGCGACGTCTATGGCGGCTACAGTGAAAAGGAGGCCAACGACAACATTGTCAACCTCGCTGGCGGCACAATCAAAGGGACGGTCTATGGCGGCTATGTCCCAGATGCGTCTGCTGCGACGTCCGTGAGGTCCAAGAGAAGCATGCCGCGGAGAACGCTGGCTGCGACGGCGAGCAGCACGAGCGGCAATACGCTGAACGTCACGAAGGCGACCACGGTCGGCAATCTTGCGAAACGACGTTGCCGCAGATTGCGGGGCTTGCGTATGGAGCAGACGGCTTCGGCGCGTTCGGCGGCTCGAGCGGCAGCGCGCACATGCGCTACAAGACGGGCTCGCATGTCGATTCTCGTGGCACGGCGTTCAACGCGGGCATCGCGAAGAAGAACGCGAACAAGTCTGGCGCGTTCACCTGGGGCCCGTTCTTTGAGACGGGGCACGGGAACTATGACAGCTATCTCGACAACGGCACGCACGGCAGCGGCTCGACGAGCTACACGGGCGGCGGTGTGTTCGCGCGGCAAGAATTTGCGGGCGGCCTCTATGTCGAGGGCTCGCTCCGCACGGGCAAGACGAAGGCGGATTATTCCTCGTCCGACCTCGGCACGAGCTACAGCACGGATGCGCCGTACTTCGGCGCCCACCTTGGCGTCGGCCGGGTGCTGCCGATGCATGGCGGCTCGCTCGACATCTATGGCCGCTACCTTTACAGCCGCACGGGCAGCGACAGCGCGCACCTCGCGACGGGCGAGACGTACGACTTCGACGCCGTCGACAGCCACCGCCTCATGCTCGGTGCACGCTACACGCGCGAAGCGAATCAGCTCAGCAAATGGTATACCGGCGCCGCGCTGCTCTACGAATTCGGCGGCGAAGCACGGGCCCATTTCCAAGGCTACAGCCTCGCGAGCCCGTCGAGCGCAGGCGCATCCGTCATGCTCGAAGGCGGCTGGAAATACGCCCCGACAGCAACGTCGCCGTTCGAACTCGACCTCGGCGCCACGGGCTACCTCGGCAAGCAGCAGGGGCTGACGTTCCATGCGGGCATCAATTATGTGTTCTGAGGATATGACGAGCCTCCCTCTGAGATAATGTCATTAAGTTAAGTCTCAGGCCCCCTCTAGAGGGGGTTGTCAGCGAAGCTGACTGGGGGAGTAGTTGGGTGCTGGAGACAAACAGATATACAGAACGTTGCTAAAGACTTTAGCGACGACTACATTCTTGCTTGGCTTCAGCATCCTACTACTCCCACCACCGCTTCGCGGTTCCCCTCCCTCTAGAGGGAGGCTGGAGTTTGAATGGCTTCATTATTTAACTTAATGACATTGCCTTCTGAGAGGGAGGCTTTTTTTCGCATTATTTTACGACCTGCTGCTAACAGCAGCTGAAATGAGGCTGAAGGCTATTGTATTCGCCGCTGATTTATATTATATTATAGAGACAGGCGGTGCCTTCGGGCAGCGCCTCTTGAAAAGACACTGACGCCCGCAAGGGCATTTTCTGATAAAAAGGGGTAACACGAAAGATGTTTGGTATGTCTATGGATATCGGTATCGATCTCGGCACGGCGAACGTGCTGATTTATGTGAAGAACAAGGGCATCGTGCTCAGAGAGCCGTCTGTCGTGGCGGTGGACAAGGACACGAACCGCGTGCTCGCGATTGGCGAGGAGGCGCGCCGCATGATCGGCCGCACGCCGGGCAACATCGTCGCCATCCGTCCGCTGAAGGAGGGCGTCATCGCCGATTACGACATCACGGAGAGCATGCTGCGCCATTTCATTGAAAAGGTCGTCGGCCACAGCTTCGTCTTCCGCCCGCGCATCATGATCTGCATCCCGTCCGGCTGCACGATGGTTGAGCAGCGCGCTGTGCAGGAAGCGGCCGAGCAGGCGGGCGCCCGCCATACGCAGCTCATCGAGGAGCCGCTCGCGGCAGCGCTCGGTGCCGGCCTCGACATCGTCGAGCCGTGCGGCTCGATGGTCGTCGATATCGGCGGCGGCACGACGGATATTGCTGTCATTTCTCTGGGCGGCATCGTCACGAGCGCGAGCCTGCGCATCGCGGGCGACAAGTTCGATTCGGACATCATCGCCTATGTCAAGCGCGAGTTCAACATGATGATTGGCGAGCGCACGGCCGAGGACATCAAGATGAATGTCGGCGCGGCGTTCGCTGATGCGCGCGCAGAGGAAATGGACATCCGCGGCCGCGACATGCTGACGGGCCTGCCGAAGAATCTCGTCATCACGACGGCGCAGGCGGCCGAGGCCATGAATCTCTCCGTCACGCGCATCGTTGAGCAGGTCAAGAAGGTGCTCGAGGAGACGCCGCCGGAGCTTTCGGCGGACATCATGGATCGCGGCATCATCCTGACGGGCGGCGGCGCGATGCTCTACGGCCTCGACGAGCTCATCCGCCGCGAGACGGAGATCCCGACGGCGCTCGCCGACGACCCGCTTTCCTGCGTGGCGCTCGGCTGCGGCAAGGCGCTCGACACGTTCGCCAAGTTCGACGGCAAAGCGCAGAATCTGAAAATGGGCCGCTGAAAAAGGGAAACCGCTCCTTTATGGCGAATATACAACTAATATGAGACAAAATTTCCTCCGAAGCCAGCCCCCCTCTCAGAGGGGGGACGGGCCGCGTGAGCGGCGGGGGGAGTGTCGAAGGTACGGCCAATCGGTATGGTTGACCGTATTCTGCGAAGGAACGACATTTCAGAAAGGAGTCTGCCTATGTGGCGTGGACTTTATACGGCGGCTGCCGGCATGATCCAGGAGACGCAGCGCACGGACGTCATCTCGAACAACCTCGCGAACGTCAACACGAACGGCTTCAAGCGCGACGTCGCCATTTCGGAGGAATTTGAGCCGATGCTGATCCGGCGCATCAATGACAAGGATATGCGCAACGATGTGACGAGCTTCAAGGGCTTTTCGATTGGCGGGCAGCCGCCCATCGTCGGCACGCTCGGTCTCGGTTCGGAAATCGCGGAAGTCGCGACAGACCGCAGCCAGGGCACGTTCGAAACGACGGGCAACCCGTATGACGTCGCGATTGCGGGCAATGGCTATCTCGAAGTCCAGACGCCGCAGGGCGTGCGTTACACGCGCGACGGCGCCATGATCCGCTCGGCGACGGGCCAGCTCCAGAACATGCGCGGGCAGGCCATCCTCGGCACGAACGGCCAGCCCATCATGATTCCGGCGAATGCGACGGACGTTGTCATCAATGAGAACGGCCAGATTCTCGCCCGCGTGCCGGGACAGGATGCGCATCAGCAGCTCGGGCAGCTTGCGCTCGTCGATTTTGCGGATCGCCGTGCGCTCCTCAAGCAGGGCGACAACCTCTACTATCCGCAGCAGGGCGCGCAGCCGCAGCCCGCGACGGGAACGATCGAGCAGGGCGTCCTCGAGCGCTCGAATTCGAATGTCGTCGAGGAAATGGTGCAGCTCATCAACAACTACCGCATCTACGAAGCGGGGTCGAAGGCCGTCACGACGCAGGACGGGATGCTCGACAAATCCGTCAACGATGTCGGCCGTCTGGGCTGATGAAGCAGAGAATACAAAATTAATTTCTCGAAACGCTTAAGTTTTTGAGATTTTCTCCGATATATATAGGAGAAAGAGAGCCATGCTTTTCCGATGGGATGGTTCGCTGGGAGAGCAGAAGGATTTGGGAGGAACAGCATTATGATGCGAGCACTTTGGTCGGCCGCCTCGGGCATGAAGGGGCAGCAGACGAACATGGATGTCATTTCGAACAATATCGCGAATGTCAATACGTATGGCGGCAAGAAGGTCCGCGCGGAGTTCCAGGATCTCATCTATCAGAACCTCCGCGAGGCTGGTGCGGCTTCGGGCGCTGACAGCCAGTATCCGACGGGCCTGCAGGTCGGTCTCGGCACGCGCGTCTCGGCGACGAACCGCATCTTCTCGCAGGGCGCGCTCCAGACGACGGACAATCCGACGGACATCGGCATCCAGGGCGAGGGCTTCTTCCGCATCACGATGCCGGACGGCACGACGGCCTACACGCGCGACGGTTCGTTCAAGCTGGATTCGGACCGCCGCCTCGTCACGACGGACGGCTACCCGCTCGCTGACAACATCACGATTGATGAGACGGCACCGAGCGACTCCATCGTCATTTCGGGCGATGGCCGTGTCTCGTGCACGCCGGCTGGTGGCGACCAGCAGGAAGTCGGCCAGATCACCCTGGCGCGCTTCGTCAATCCGTCGGGCCTCACGGCCATCGGCAAGAACCTCTTCGTCGTCTCGCAGGCGTCCGGCGATGCCATCGAGGGCAACCCGGGCACGGACGGCGCAGGCACGCTGACGCAGAGCACGCTCGAAATGTCGAGCGTCCAGATTGTCGACGAAATGGTCAACATGATCGTCTCGCAGCGCGCATATGAGTCGAATTCGAAGGCCATCACGACGTCGGACTCCATGCTCGAAATCGCGAACGGCCTGAAGCGCTGAGTCATTTATTAAATGAAGAAACTGAAGAAGACAATCCTCGCCATTTCCATGCTTTCTGCTGTGTGGGGTGGCTTCTTCTTTCCTGTGCAGCTGCCCGTGGCATGGGCCTATGGCGGCGGCACGCAGGCCGAGCGCTACCCGCAGACCGTCACGGCGGCGCAGTTCGCGCAGTATGCGGGCGAAAAGCTCGAAGCGGCCATCCAGGCGTCGGGCGAGACGCGGCGGCATGAGGTCGTGCTCACGCGCGGCGTGCAGGACATGCGCGCACCGGCGGGCAGCCTCATCTGCCAGGTCGATGTGCCGAAGGCCATCCGCTATGCGGGCACGACGCCTGTGCATGTCTCGGTCTATGTCGATGGCGCGTTCTATCGGCGCGCCATCCTCTACTACCGCGTCAAGGTCTATGACACGGTGCTCGTCACGACGCGCGACTTGAAGCCCGATGAGACGATCGGCGAATCGGATGTGAAACTCGCCGAAGTCACGGTGGATGATGCCGCGACAACGTACCTGCATGCAGCGGACGAAATTGCAGGCCGCGTGCCCGCGCGCTTCCTGAGCGCGGGGAAGCCTCTGACGGAGAGCGTCTTGCAGAACGCGCTCGTCATCGATGTCAATGCGCCTGTGACGCTCCTCTCGGACTACAACGGCATCCAGGTCACAGCCGAGGGCGTCGCGCTCCAGCGCGGCCGTGTCGGCGACCATATCCGCGTGAAGAATGCGCGGTCCGGCAAGATGCTGCTCGGCACGGTTGTCGATGCGCATACGGTGAAAGTTGGATCCTGACCCCGCTCCCGTCAGCCCCCCTCTCAGAGGGGGGAGGGCCACGAAGTGGCAGGGGGAGTGTCGGAGGTAGGGCCTTTCTATTTTAGTGATTGTTACCTGCGAAGGTGCTTTCAGAACGAAGAAGGTGCTATCAAGTGAAGAAAAAAATAGCAGCATTTATGCTGGGCGTTGCGTTATTTGCTCCTGCATTTACGCCGTCGGCCGCCTCGGCGCAGTCGCTTTGGAGCGGCAGCTACACGCAGAACATCTTTGCCGACCGCAAGGCGCATGATGTCGGCGACATCCTGACCATCATCATCAGCGAGACAACGACGACATCGGCGGCGAAGTCGAGCAGCAACAGCAAGAGCGGCAGCGTGAACCTCAATGCCGGTGTCGGCTTGTTCACGTTCCTCGAAGCGGCGAGCGCCGGCGGCTCGGACAGCTTCAAGGCGACGGGCGCGGCTTCGGACACGAACAAGGTTTCGGGCAATATCACGGTCACGGTCACGGAAGTCGAGCCGAACGGCAACATGGTCGTCGAGGGCACGCAGTCCATCTGGCAGAACAAGAACGAGCACAAGATCACGTTCCGCGGCGTTTGCCGCCAGGACGATGTCACGGCAAACAACACGATTCCGTCGAACAAGATTGCAGATGCGACCGTGCGCTTCGATGGCAAGGGCCCGCTCAATGCAAAGCAGCGGCAGGGCATCCTGACGCAGATTTTCAATATCCTGTTCTGACGGTATTTTGAGATTCGGAGGCTTTGGCTTATGATGATAAAGAAAGTTTTGGCGGCGCTCTCGCTCGCGGCCTTCTGCGTCTCGATGGTGCCCGCACCTGCGGATGCGGCTTCGACCGTCACGCGCATCAAGGACATCGCGAAGGTGCAGGGCGTGCGCTCGAACCAGCTCGTCGGCTACGGCCTCGTCGTCGGCCTCGCGAAGACGGGCGACTCGAACAAGGTCAAGGAGACGGTGCAGAGCATCGGCAACATGCTCAAAGCGTTCGGCGTCTCGATTGACACGTCGAGCCTGAAGCCGGACAACGTCGCGGCCGTCATGGTCACGGCGACGCTGCCGCCGTTCACGCGCGAGGGCGACACGATCGATGTCACGGTTTCGTCCATCGGCGATGCGAAGAGCATCCAGGGCGGCACGCTCGTCCAGACGCCGCTCAAGGCTGGCAACGGCGAGGTCTATGCCGTCGCGCAGGGCCCGGTCTCGACGGGCGGTTTCATGACGGGCGGCAGCGGCAATACGGCGCAGAAGAATTTCCCGACCGTCGGCACGACGCCGAATGGCGCCATCGTCGAGCGCAGTGTCGAGGATGACCTCGGACAGGACGGCAAGCTCTCGCTGTCGCTCTCGAGTCCGGACTTCACGACGGCTTCGCGTATGGTGCAGAGCATCAACAGCCAGTTCGGCAGCATCGCGCGCGCCTCGAACCCCGGCCGCATCGACATCAGCATCCCGGCGTATTATCGCGGCAACGTCGTCAGTTTCATCGCGAATCTCGAAGAGCTGCCGGTCGTGCCGGACAACATCGCGAAGGTCGTCATGAATGAGCGCACGGGCACCATCGTCATGGGCGGCAACGTCTCGGTCGATGAGTGCGCCATCACGCAGGGCGGCCTCTCCATCCATGTGACGAAGAATACGAATGTCAGCCAGCCCGACCCGCTGTCGTATGGCAGCACGATTGTCGCGAACAATACGAACGTCAAGGTCAAGGACAAGCCGAGCAGCTCGATCGTCCTGCCCGCGACGGCGAACGTCAGCGACATCGTCGGCGCGCTCAATGCGGTCGGCGCGACGCCGCGCGACACGATTTCCATCCTCCAGGCCATGAAGGCGAGCGGCGCACTCCATGCCGAGCTCGAATTGATTTAAGGAGTGATTTCATGCAGATCAATCCCTTGGGGACTCAGCCGTATCTCCAGCAGAACATGACGGCGGAAGCCGCAGGCGAGACGGCCTCGTCGGCGTCGTTCGACCGGATGCTCGAGGATGCGAAGCGCACGTCGCAGGA
>ONJV01000140.1 GCA_900318215.1 uncultured Veillonellaceae bacterium | reverse complement strand
TCGTAAAGCTCTCCTACTAATACACAGCAAGACGACCTCGTGCACCGCTCATGCACGCGGCCGTTTTGTCGTTGTCTCTGGTTGTTGTCACTTTTTCGCGCAGAACGTCGCGAAGCGTTTTCCGTACGCTTGGAACAGCTCGCGGAAGTTTTTGATATCGCCGCTCAGTCCGACCGGGCCGAGGTGGATGAACGGCTCGCCGAAGGACGAGCCGCCGGAATATACTGCCATGCCGCAGCAGAGCTCGAACGTCAGGAGCTCGCTGATCGTCGTTTCGCCGCCGCCGTGGATGTACTGCTCCGTCGCGAACGCGCCGCCGAGCTTGCCCGCGAGGCCGAGCCCTTTCGCGTGCGTTTCGAGCCATGCTTTCATCGTGCCGGGGAGCGAGGCGAAATACGTCGGCGCGCCGAGGATCACGCCGTCCGCGTCTCGGATGACCGCTAGGTCGGCATCTTGGATGGAAAAGCACTTGGCGTCGACATCGCTGGCCGCCTGCATCCCTTCGGCAATCCATGCCGCTGCCTGCTTCGTTGTTCCCGTCTTGGAATCGTAGATGATGGCAAAATGTTTCATGAGATCGAATCCTCCTGTGGATGGCGCTCCAGCCATGCTTTGGCATACGTACACGTTGCCGTGACTTTGCCGCCGCGCCGGTGAATCTCTTCCACGGTCTTCGCTACGAGCTTCGAGGCGATCCCCTGCCCGCGCAGCTCCGGCAGGACGACCGTGTGATAGATGTCGAAGACGCCGGGCGCAGTCTCGCGGAAATCGGCATTTGCCAAGAGCTTTCCCTGCTCGCCGAGCAGGAAGACGTGTTCCTCGTTCACTTGAAATTCCAATAGCATCCTCTCCATTTCGTTCATGGAATCGTTTGATTTCATCCTATCATCTTCGTCAATTTCCAGCAAGCTAACTTGCAGATAAGATCAGCAGCCTTTTAAGCAGGAAAATCGTGGTGTTTCGCGAATGATAGAGACAGATGGACGGGAGGGGATGCAGCAGGTATGGCATCGGAGAAAACGTCAGAGCATGGCTGGGGCGATATGGATGGAAAGCACCGTTTGCCGCATGCGACATCCATCCGCAAGACATGGCGCCCGTTTTCATTGCGAATGGACGGATACTTCGTGCGGTTCCGATGGTCTGGGGCATGCGGAACCCAAAGACGGGATTCGTTCGTTTCTGGAAACATGTTAGGAGGAAATCGGATGTTAGGAGATTGCGCCAATTGCAATGCTAACCGCATGTGCTACAAGAAGGGAAAGAGCTGCGTGCCCGTCGACCAGGAAGCGATGCTTGATCTGTATGATGACGAAGAGCGCAGAATCATGCAGGCGGCAGCGTATGTCGAAGGCACGTTCTACATGAAGCATACGCGCCTGCAGGAGACGGCGGATTTCGCCAAGAGGATGGGGTATCACCGGCTCGGGCTCGGCTTTTGCATCGGCATCCGGGACGAGGCGGCGCTCATCGCAAAATATTTCACGAAAGAAGGCTTCGATGTCGTTTCGGTCTGCTGCAAGAACTGCGCCATCAACAAGGACGACCTCGGCCTCACGCGCGTGCGCCCCGAAAAGCCGTTCGAAACGATGTGCAACCCGAAAGGACAGGCGAAATTCCTGAACGATCAGCACGTCGAGCTCGCCATCTCTGCCGGTCTCTGCGTCGGCCATGATGCGCTTTTCGCGCGTGCCTGCGAGGCGCCGGTCACGACGTTCGCCGTCAAAGACCGCGTCCTCGGCAACAATCCGATGGCGGCCATCTATGCCGGTTACTGGCGGCGGAAGCTCGGTTTGAGCGAGTGAGCGGCCAGTTCAGGCGTTTGGCAGCCGGTCCTGGCAGAGCTTTTTGCAGTGCTCGACGCGTGCGTCGCCAGGGGCATAGGTGACGAGCTTGTCGAGGAGGTTGAGCCAGAGTCCGTCGTTTTGTTCCCAAAAGGACGGCAGCATCTTCAGGCCGAGCTCGACATCGAAGGGACGCTTCCGGTCTTCTTCGTAGCCGCGGCGCGAAGCATCCATCAGGCGTGGCTGGTTGTAGAGGCGTTTTTCGGGCTGGTGGAAGATGATGTCTTTGATGATGTCGAAGGATTCGCGGTAGAATTCGCGCTCGAAATGGGCGCCGTTCAGATTCTCCCAGAACGTGTTGTCGCCCATGAAGTACGAGGAGAGGTCGATGACGTAGGGATGATACCGCGCGATGATGTAGTCTTCGAAGCGGCGCAGCGCGTCGTTGTAACGGTCGTTGGAATGGAAGGGCTGCTTGAAGGCATCGGGAATCTTTTCGATGCTGCCCGTCTTGGAAAGGTAATATGTGTTCGAGCGGAAGCGGTTCAGGATGATGTGATCGGCGTCGTATTTCGGGAGAATCTTTTCAAAGAAAAGGTCGGCGTAGGCATACCAGAGCCAGGAGGGCAGATTGCAGAAGTTCACGTTCTGGAAAGCTTGCGGGCCGCCATGTGAACGGCAGAGCGCCGTGTTGAAGAATTCGAACGCGCAGGAAGAGAACAGCGTGTCGCCGAAGATCGTGGCGTCGGCCTGGATATCGTAGAAGTCCATGACGATATAATCGGCATCCGAGTCGAGCAGCAGCTGGATGGTATCTTTGTTCAGGCACTGCTGGAGCGATTTCCACCGGCTGCCATCCCAGAGCTCTTCCTGCCGGATGGCGAGGACGTCTTCGCGGGGGAACGGCGGCGGCATGACGGCGCAGATGATGTTCTGCTTGTCGAGGAAATAGCCCAGGGCGAGCTGGTCGTCAGCGATGCCGTGCCCGGTGAGGTCCCCGTCGAGCATCGCCAGGCGGGACACGCAGCTGCCGAGAATGTTGACTTTATGATTCATGAAAAAACACCTTTCCTTTTTGTTCCATTATACGCGTTCCTGCATGGAAAAGAAATGCGTGAAATTTTGTGCGGGATGTTTCGGCAAGCAGGCAGAATGTGGTATGCTAGAGAGAGTTTGATTTTGGAAGGGAGTTTTTTCATGGCTCGGAAGATTTCGATTCTGCTGCTCGTCGTGCTCGTCGTCGTGGCGTGCTTTGCGAAAATCCAGGAAGACGGCAAGGCGTCGCTCATTCAGTCGAAGGACCTCGCCATTCTCGGCGGGGCGCTCGCTGTGTACGTGCTGCTGACGGTGCTCGGCCGCCATCTGCGCAAGGGACGCTGACGGCGAAGATTCTCTGGATACCTTCATTCGATTGAGATACAATAGACGGGAAACAACAAGAACGGAGGGAGCTTATGGCGGAAGCAGCAGAGGGATTGGAGCTCTCGGGCGATGCGTCGCTCAAGAAGATCCTGAACAATACGATTGCGACAATCGAGGACAACAAGTCGCAGCTCTTTGATATCTATGAGTCGGTGCGCACGGAGGTCGAGGCGGCGAAGAAGCAGCTCGAGGACCTGAAGTTCCAGGTGCGCCAGACCATCGAGCGCGTCGATGCGCTCGAAAAGCAGGAGCAGCAGGAGAAGCAGAAGCTCGCGCTTGCCAGCAAGAATTTCGCGCAGGAAGAGGATTCCGAGGCGCGCATGAAAGAGCGCTACGACGCGGTGAAGAACGTGCAGGTGGCCTTGGCCGTCGAGCGCGACAAGGAAGCGCGCCTGCGCGACCAGCGCGACAAGATGGAGCTCCGCCTGCGCCATCTCATGGTGATGCTGCAGCAGGCCGAGCATCTCGCGCTCGCCATCGGCTCGGTGCTGAACTATCTCTCGACGCAGGTCTCGGGCGTCGTCTGGCAGATCGAGGCCGTGCAGAAGGACAAGCTCGTGGGCGCGCGCATCATCAAGGCGGTCGAGGAAGAGCGCTACCGCATGTCGCGCGAGCTGCACGACGGCCCGGCGCAGGATCTCGCGAACCTGATGTTCTCGACGAGCATCGTGGAAAAGCTCATCGACTTCAATCCCGATGAGGCGAAGAAGAACCTGCAGGAGATGCGCCAGCAGATTCGCGACTGCCTGTCGAGCGTGCGGCAGGTCATCTTCGACATGCGGCCGATGGCGCTCGACGACATCGGGCTCGAGGCGGCCATCCACCAGCTCATCGCAAAGCTCGGCGCGCGCGGCGTGCTCGCGGCGGAGTACCAGCTCGACGGCACGCCGGTGCGGCTCTCGAAATACGTGGAGGTCGCAGCGTTCCGCATCGTGCAGGAGGCGCTCAACAACGTTGCGCACCATTCGGGCGTCAAGACGGCGCGCGTGCGCGTCCTCTATACGAAGGCGGCGCTCTCCATCCTCATCGAAGACGAGGGCAAGGGCTTCGACCCCGACGAGTTCGAGGCGCGGCAGAAGGAAGAGGCGGAGTCTCAGGATGTGGAAGCCGCCGTCGAGGCGGAGCTGGAAGCCGCCGATGACGGCTCGGCTGACAGCGGCAACCATTTCGGCCTTGTCAGCATGAAGGAGCGCGCGAAGATGGTCGGCGCCGAGCTCAATGTCACGTCGGCGCCCGGCAAGGGGACGCGCGTGCATCTGCGCATCCCGTACAAGAAAGAAGATGTCGCAACGCCGCAGGACGGCGACGCGAAAGGCAGGAAGGCGAAGCGGTGACAGAAAGCAGACAGGATGCGCAGCATCATGCGCCGATTGCCGAGGCCATGCGGGCCTACAGCGAGGGTGGCGCGCTCGCATTCCATACGCCGGGGCACAAGCAGGGACTCGGTGCGCATGCGCTGCTGCGTTCGCTCGTGACGGACGAAGGGCTGCGCGAGGAAGTCTCGCTGATGGAGGAGCTCGACGACCTCCACGAACCGACGATGTGCATCGCCGAGGCCGAGCGCCTCGCGGCCGAGCTCTATGGTGCAGACAAAGCCTATCTGATGGTCAACGGCACGACGGGGGCCATCCATGCCATGCTCGTCGGCACGCTCGCGCCCGGGGACATCGTGCTTGTGCCGCGAAATGCGCACCGCTCCGTCATCGGCGGCATCGTGCTCGCAGGGGCCAAGCCCGTCTGGATGGCGCCCGAGGTCAGCGAACGTTTCGGCATCCCGATGGGCGTTGCGCCAGAAACCGTGCGGCGTGCCGTGCGAGAGCACCCAGAGGCAAAGGCCGCGCTGCTCGTCTATCCGACATACTATGGCGTCGCGACCGACCTCGCGGCCATCGCCCGCATCCTCCATGATGCGGGCATGCTGCTGCTCGTCGACGAGGCGCATGGGCCGCATCTGCGTTTTTTTGCGGCAGATTCCGGTCAGCCGAAGCAGGCGCTCGACTGCGGCGCCGATGCTGTCGCGCAATCGACGCACAAATTGCTCGGCGCCATGACGCAGGGCTCGCTGCTCCTGACGCAGGGCGCGCGCATCGACGACGAGCGCATCCGCGCGGCCGCGAGCCTCCTCCAGACGACGAGCCCGAACCAGCTGCTCATGGCGTCCATCGATATCGCGCGCATGCAGATGGCAACGGAAGGACGCATGCGCTGGGCAGAGGCGCTCCGCCTCGCGGATCGCTTGCGGGCGGCCGCTGACGAACTGCCGGGCCTCCGCTGCCTCGGCGCGGCAGACTGCCAGACGCCGGGCGCCAGCGGCCTCGACCGCACGAAAGTCACGGTCGATGTCACAGGCCTTGGCCTCACAGGCCCCGAGGCCGAAGCATGGCTGCGGCACAATGAAGCGTGCAAAATCCAGTGCGAACTCTCCGATGCGCGGAATGTGCTGTTCCTCGTGACATACGCCGATACGGAAGAGACCATCGAAAAGCTCATCACGGCGCTCCGGGCGCTCGTGAAGGAACGGCAAGGAAGAGCGGCGGACATGGCAGAAGATACGCTCCCATCGTTGCCACCAGTCCCCGAGACAGCCGCCGACCCGCGCACGGCGTTCTTTGCGCCGAAAGAGCGCGTGACTTTTGAGACGGCCGCTGGCCGCATCGCGGCCGAGCAGGTCATGTTCTACCCGCCCGGCATCCCGATTCTCGCGCCCGGCGACCGCGTGACGGAAGACGCCATCCGCTACATCCGCGCCATGCAGGCCGTCGGGCGGAAGGTCGTCGGACCCGAGGACGCATCGCTTCGGACGCTGCTCGTCCTGCGAGAGAGTGGCGCAGAAGAGAAAGGACGGCAAGAAGTGAAAGGCAAGCTCATCATCATCGAGGCCGGCGACGGCAGCGGCAAGGCGACGCAGACGAAGGCGCTCTATGACCATCTCGTCCGCGACGGCCGCACCGTGCACCGCGTCGAATTTCCCGACTATGCGTCTGATTCTTCGGCGCTCGTGCGCATGTATCTTTCCGGCAAGTTTGGCGGCCA
>ONJV01000211.1 GCA_900318215.1 uncultured Veillonellaceae bacterium | reverse complement strand
CCTGATTCCAGCAGAGGAGAATCCCGGCTACCTCAACGCGACGATGCTCGCCGGAAAACTCGGGCTCCTTTCCAAGACGGGCAATCCGAAAGCGTCAGACGCGAACGCGAAGCTCGCCGAGCTCGGCCTTCAGAAGAAGGAGGGCAAGGAATGGCGCCTCACGGACAAGGGCCGCGAATACGGCGAGGAAAAGCCATTCACCCGCAACGGCCACAGCGGATACAACATCGGCTGGAACGAGAAGGTGCTCGTACTCTTCGAGCAGCCGGTCAAGGTGTGATAGAAGGAGGAAGCCACCATGGAGAAGGTCACAAAGCCCATCGAGGCAGGCGAGCCCGTCCGCTACTACGCGGTGCTGAAAATCGCCGAGAACCGCAAGCACACGAAGTTCCACTACAAGCGCCGCACGTTCCTCGACGATGAGGATGCCATCCGCTTCGCCCGCAGCCGCTTGCGCGGAGGTTGCGTGTCGGCGTCGGTCTACATGTACGACCCCGTCGTGACGCGCTATCCGCCGGAAGTGTTTGAGAGCACGAGCGCGCAGCGGGACGCGAGAGACGTCCTGCGGTTGCTGCCGGACACGAAGATCTTCTACGCTTCGCGGACGATGGCCATGGACTTGCGCGACGTCGTGCATGACTGGCTGACACAGCGTAGGGAGACGGCGTGAAAGGATGTGGCGGCCATGAACCGAAAAAAAGATACCGCCGTGTCAGCGTTTTGCAAACGTGCCTGGCGGTATCACAAGACAGAGCTCATTTCAATGGGAGTATCGCTGCTCTCGATATGTCTATCCATCCTAGCGATTGCAATAGGGCCAGCACCGACAAAATGAGGGCTGTCATGGAAATGAGAATCGGAGCAATTTTGAGGAAACGGTCTTCCATCAGCTTTTTGAAAATCCTATCTTTCTGGAATTTCCAGTCTTCCAGAGTTCTCTTTCCTATAGGCGTGATGTGAAAAAAGACATCGTTTCCACGAAACTCTCTCGAAAGATAGCTGGAACTCTGGACGGAAATAAAACCGTGCGGGCGTATTTGCAAATCGCCCTCTGCCAACTGATTGATCCGAAATTCTGGGGTATCTCGGTCACGAAAGTTTTTTACGAGATCGTCGAAAGAAATTCCATCCGATTGTTGCACATATTCCAAAAGCTGAAAGTCAATTTCTGTTAACAATTTTGAATCTACCATTCGAATCACCGCCTTTCTACGGTGATTGTATCACGAAAGGAGCAGACATGAACGAACCAACAAAAGCCGCGGGCGGGGCGGTCGGTGAGAACCGGCTGGCCGTGCTTGCGGGGGAAATCAACTTCATCAAGGAACAGGCACGCGATGCCATCCAGCAGATGGCGTTCCGCTCGGCCGTGGAGATCGGGCGCAGGCTCGTCGAGGCGAAAGAGCAGGTCGCGCATGGCGAATGGGGCGCATGGCTGGAAGAGAATGTCCAGTACAGTCAGGACACGGCGACACGTTTCATGAACATCTACAGGGGCTTTGCCGTCAATGGAAATTCCGCACCGGTGCGGAATTTGACCTTCACGCAGGCCGTCGCCCTGCTCGGCATCAAGGATGCCGGCGAGCGCGAGGCGTTTATGAGCGAGAAGCACGAAGTCACGGATCGCAGCGGCGAGACGTCGATGAAGTCCGTCGAGGACATGAGCAAGCGCGAGCTCGAGAAGGCCATCCGCGAGCTCAACCAGACGAAGGCGAATCTCGAAGCGACGAAGAACGTGCTCCGCACGACGGAGACGAAGCTCGACGAGAAAGACGCCGAGGTCGAGGCGGCAAAGAAGGAGCGCGACGATGCGAACCAGCAGAGCGAATTCATGAAGGAGCATTACAACAAGCAGCGCGAAGAGAGCGACCGCCTGCGCAAGGCATACATTGATGAGACGCGCAAGACTTCGGAGCTTGAGCGCCGGATGCGCGAGAAGGGTGAGAGCGACGACACCAAGGCGTCCATTGAATCCCTCCAGCAGATGAATCACTCGCTGCGTGAGAAGCTCCGTCAGAAGGACGAGGAACTTTTGAACCGCCCAGAGCGCGAGACGGTCGTCACGAAGGAGGTCGTGCCGGAGGACTACGAACGGCTGAAGGCAGAGAACGCTTCGATGGGGAAGCGGCTTGCCGAGTATGAAGCGCACACGCAGGGCTTGAGCCTCCAGGAATACGCCGAGAACAGCGATGACGATGACATTCGTCAGTATACGAAGACGCTCGACGAGGAGACGGCGGCCGCCAAGCAGGTGCGCGACGTGCTCCGCGCCCTCGAATGTCTGCCGAGCGATGAAGCTGAGATGCGGGAGCTCGCGCGGTGCTACATGGATTGGTCGGTGCGCCGCGACGAGACGCGCGAAGACGCGCAGAACACAATCCTGCGGGCGCAGAGGAAACTGGATGCCCTTGCCGAGCAGTTCGGCATGGGGCCGAAATTGAAAGTGGTGAAGTGATATGGAAAAAGAATGGTTCCAGCCGGAAAAGCTTTCGGACATCATCGAGCGGAACCGCGCGAAGAAGATGAAGGCGTACCGCAAGGAAGTCAAGCAGAGCTGCCTGGAGAAAATCGAGGCGTGCCTCACGCCCAAGACGAATTTCACGGTTGGTTTCGATGCGATGCGGAAGTTCTACGGCCCGTACAAGGATGCTGTCAAGGCCGATGCGGATCTCATGGATTCGCTTGCAGACCGCTACTGCCGCCAGCAGATGTGCAGCGGCGTGAAGACGCCGGAGGGAAAGCGCGACCTCTACCGCAACGGCACGAAAGACGAATTCATCCGCCCGTCGAAGACGCGGGACATCGGCGGTGTGACGCGCGTCCGCGACGATCTCCGCGATGCCGCCGAGGCGACGTCCCAGCAGGCGAGCAATATCAATAAGTACGTCAAGAAGCTTTCAAGCGAGGTGGCGGCAGACGTGCAGACGACGCTCCAGATGGGAGACGGGACGGAGGGCGTGACGCCATGGACAATATCATCGTAAAAAATACGCTCGAGGCGCAGCTGCAACTGCTCCACGAGCGTTCGAAACAAGCAAATGACGATGATCTCGTCTCAATTACAAATCAAATGGTTTTTCTTTCTCGTTTTCTGGAGACTGGAATCCAATCTTCCTGCGAGGCTTCGACAAATCATCTTTGCGCGGAACGGCCACGAGCAAGAGGTTCAGCTGAGATGTGTGCTGAAGAAGACGAACTTTTTCACCGTCAGGGCCCGTTCCTGAAAAGATAATCATGTCTGGGTTCCAATAACTGACGTCATCAATGTTGAATGTATATCCGTTGGAAGACGAGACGAAACGCCCTCCAGCTTGCATGTCATCCGGAAGAGTTGATTCAAACCGATTGATATGCCTTACCACTCGTTCATACATCCAACTTGCGAGCCTAGCGTCGTTTGGAGCCAATGATTCAATAGGTTCCATTGAAATCACCTCCTTCCCGAGGTGATTGTACCACAGTTTTGAAAGGAGGAGTGACACATGGCACCATCCGTCAGAATCACCATGCAGCAGAGCCTCAATGAGCTCGACGTCAAAGCAGCCATCTGCATGCAGCAGGCGCGGCAGGAGCTCCTCATAATGGCAAGCATCTGCGACGAGAGCAACACGTATCTCCGAAAGCTCATGGAAGACGACATCGACTATGACGACGTCAAGCGCTTCTGGGAGTTCACGGAAAAGGCCGAGAAAATCATGGACTGGATCATGAGGAAGGGAGACGCATCATCATGAAACAGATTGAAGGATTCATCAACCCGCCGAAGCCGGAAAAAGTCCTGAAACTCCTTGCCGAGCTGCTTGCCAGGCAGGAAGGCCGCGTCGTGACGGACATCAAGATCACGAAGAAGAAGGAGGCGAAGACGGCATGAGACAGCAAGAAAAAGAGTCTCTTCTTTGTAGCTTGTATGACGCGAGCTTCCACTACGGCGTGAACGCTCTCCGTCACGAGCTGTCAACGCTCTCGCGCGATGTGAAGAAGAGCGACCGGGCAAGGGAGCTTCGGGATTTCGCATACAAGCTCATGAAGCACATCGAATGGTGCATCATGGACGTCTACAAGGACACGAACCGCGCGGACACGCTCGACGCAAAAGACATGGAGAACGCCATCGCCATGATGGAAAACCTCGGCGAAGGGGACGGACGCTCGAAGAACGCTGTGAAGCGCTCGCGTGAC
>ONJV01000216.1 GCA_900318215.1 uncultured Veillonellaceae bacterium | reverse complement strand
AGAAAAAGAACCTCTCCCGTGACACCATCCGCCTCATTAAATCCATCCTGTCCACGGCGCTCGACTACGCGGTCTATCCATGCGAGCTCATCCGCGAAAACCCTTGCAGGTACCTGCGGCTGTCAAAGGTGGATCACGGCAGGCACGTCACCAGCGTCGTAATATCGCAGGAGAGGTTTCACGCGCTGCTTGATGAGTATCCCGACGGCTCCGATTTCTGCCTGCTGCTCGTCCTGCTGTATCATACAGGCATGCGCATCGGCGAAGCGCTGGGCCTCTGCTGGGAGGACGTCGACTTCGAGCGGCACACCCTGACAATCCACCGCCAGAGGATCCGCGACCGACAGGCGAAGCGCGAGCGCCTGACGGAGCCGAAAACGAGAGCTAGCATGCGCGTGATCTTCCTCCCGCCGTTCCTGGAAGACGTCCTGCGCGAACAAAAGGCCTGGCAGGAAGGGAACGAGGCAGCCGCCGGCGAAAAGTATTTCTTGTGCTCCGCAGACGAGGATGGACTTCTCTCCGTCCACAGCAAGAAGTTCTCTCCCACGCACGGCCGCCGCTCTTTTGTCTGCATCCGAAAGAATGGAAAGCCCGTCAACCGCAGCACGTTCTGCCTGATGCTGAAAAAGCACGGACTGAATTCGCATTCGTTCCGGCACACGCAGGCGACTCGTCTCGCCGCCGACGGCATCCCACCTGCCGATGTCGCCTCCCGTCTCGGCCACTCGACTCCGCAGACGACACTCGGCACCTATACCCACAGCACGGAGGCACAGCAGAAAAAGATTGCAGACAAGCTCGAAAAAGAATTTTGGGATGCTTTTTTCGATGCATGAATCGGCTGGAAACATGCAGACAAGAGCCTGTTTGCAGACAAAAAGAAGACAAGAGAGGGTATGAAAGCCCGATTTTCTTGACTTTCATACCCTCTCTTGTATACTAGGATTATATCATATTTCGGGAGTCAATATCGTTGAAAACATCCATTCTGAAATTTCTCGCCTTCCTCGCGCTCATCCTCGCCTGCGTCATCGCCATCATCTTCGTCTGCGAGAAAACGGATCCGTTCGGCTGCAAGGGGCAGCCGCTGGCCGCTTCGTTTGTCGAGACGGAGAACGGCCGCCTGCGGCTGACGTGGGAAAAGCTGCCATATCCTTGCTGGTACCGCGTCGAGACGTATGCAAAGACGACGGGGCGCGTCGAGGGGGAGCCGGAATATCACTTGCTCACGACGGGCACGACGCGCGAAAACGCTTACGACGTGCCGACAGGCGCCATCCCGATGTATTACCGCGTGACGCCGTATGGCCTGTTCGGCCAGCTCGGCGAGGCATCGGAACCCGTCGCGAACCCCATCTACCGCGATCCGCCGCAGCCCGTGGTCATCACGCACTACCCGCAGAGCGCGCCCGCGAGCCCGATGCCGTTCCTCGTCTGGCACGGCGTGCCTGCAGCTGTCTGCTACGAGGTCGAACTGCTCTCCGAGCCGCCCGCCGAAGAAGGCGGCACGGCCCTCTCGAAGAACGGCCACCTCGAAAGCACGCGCGAAGTCTTCACGAACGGCTGGCAGGCAGACCTGCGCAAATACACGAAGTACACGCAGCTCTACTGGCGTGTGCGTGCGCTCGGCCTGCACCTCGATGCCATCGGCGAGTGGTCGAAAGCCGAGCCGCTCGTCATCGACTGGACAAAGGAGCCGCCCGACGCGCCGCTGCTCAATGATTTTGACGACATGCCGGGCGCCGAGATGCCCATCTATCCCGTCTACCGCTGGATTCCGCTGCACGGCATCACGCATTACGAAGTCGAGCTCATGACGCAGCCACCGGAGGAAGAAGGCGGCACGCAACCATCGAATGGCCGCGTCTGGAGCCGCGTCGTCGATTCTGCTGCGAACTGCTATGACGAGTACGCTCGTCCCTATGCAGGCGATTACTACTGGCGCGTGCGCGCACTTGACGCGAAGGGCAACACGATGGGCCACTACTCCAAGGCCTCGCATTTCGTCATGCCCGAGCGCGAGCACGTCAGGGCCGCGATGTTCGGCGACAGTATCACGCACGGCGGCGGCGCCGTCTCGTATCCGCCTTCAGCTCTCGAGTACAGCTATGGCACATATCTCGATTTCCCCGCCGTAAATCTCGGCCGCAGCGGCGACACGAGCAAGACGACGCTCGCGCGCTTCGAACAGGACGTCGTGCCGATGCACCCTGAGAACCTCCTGATTCTCACGGGCACGAACAGCCTGCGCGATCCAGGGATTTCCGCTGATGATGTCATCCGAGACCTCGCGCGCATCAAGGCGCTCTGCGAGCAATATGGCATCCGCCCGATCTTCCTGACCCTCATGCCGATCCATCCGCAAAACATCAAGTTCGCATTCCACACGGACACCGACCCGAAATGGCATGCAAAGATGGACCACATCAACGCCTACATCAAGGCGCAGCCCTACTTCATCGACCTCGAACCCTATTTCTACGACAAGACGCACACCGTCCTCGATCCTGCACTCTCCATCGATGGCCTGCATCCCGACATCCAGGGCAAGCAGCTCATGGGCGAAATCATCAACCTGCATCAGGACGAACTGCAATAACCCCCAAAAAAATGCATACGAAAAGAGCGATGCCGATTTCCACACAGCATCGCTCTTTCTGTCTGTGTCTTTTCTGCATTTCAGTGGCAAATGACTTCCACAATCTCGCCGAAGTGCAGGTACTGGCTGGCATCGCAGGGATTGCCGTTCACGACAGCTTCCTGTGCCGCCTTGAGATTTTCGTCCGCAATCTGGACGCGGCCAGCCTCGACTTCCTCGAGGACCTTCGCCCAAAGCGCCTTCTTCGATGTCTTCGTATCCTTGAACACTTCGTTGTTATAGAAGATGTTCATGGACTTCTCGGATTTCTCCTCGTCGCAATTGAAGAAGACATACGCTTTCTTTGCCGTTGCTTTCGTCGTAGCCATACGCACCTGTTCCTTTCTTCCCTTGTCTGTACTCTGATATGATTGCTATAGGTTACTCTGTTATTATAAACTTTTGGACGAAAGCTGTCAAAGTTCGGCGGTTGTCTGAACGAGCGAAATTTTCCAACACCCACATGTCACTTTTCGACTGTCGTCGTGCCTTCTGCCTCGACTTTGGAAAGCAGGAGATTCGCGGCCGTATCATAGGCATCGCTTGCTGCCAGCATGTCATTCTTGCGCTTCGGGTCATACGTATGATGACGCTTCCTGGGAGTCTGCACGGCCTCGAGGTCGTTTTCCGGCAGCTCCTGATAGGCTTTGTCCTTCTCGTAGCGGTTCCATTCATCCTGCAAGGCGCGCATCTGGTAGATGAACTTCGTATCGAAATCCATCTTGCTGCCGTCGCCGCCGCGCTCGAGATTTTCGAGCGTCTGCTGGCGGTTTTCCGCAGTCTTTCCAGCGGCCTCTTCCTCGTCAGATGCACCGCTGTCTTCGATTGACGTTTCTTCCGTTCCATTCTCTGCTGTTCCGTCAGCTTCGCCCATCGCCTCGTTGATGTCTTGCGCTCCGTTCGCCGCTTCCTGCGTTCCATTTGCCGAGGTTTCAGCCGCCGAAGCGTCGCTTCCCACGATATCGGTGTCCACGCCCGTATCCATTGCGGCCGCTCCCATCGCTTCGCCGCCAGGGTTTGCGGCGCTTGCGGCATCGCCTGCTGAACCTGCCGCTGCTGCCGCGCCGCCCATGCCAGCCGTCGCGCTCGCGCCTGCCCCGCTGCCGCTCTTCGCCTCCAGCAACGCTTCCGTCGAAACTTTTGCCTGTGCCTGCACGAGCGCCATGCGCGCCTCGCTCTTCGTCTTCGCGCGCTTCAGGGCGCTGCGCAGTTCTTCGCGCGTCTCCTGCGCCTTTTTTGCCTTCGTGTAGAGGTCTTCGTCGGTCTCCTTGAGATATTTCATCTCCGAGGCCGAGAGCTCCTTGCCGCTGCGGAGCTTCTGCTTGATGCCCGCGATGCGCGCCTCATCCGTCTTCTTGCTGACCTTCGTCGTCATCTGCCGCCAGATGTCGTC
>ONJV01000037.1 GCA_900318215.1 uncultured Veillonellaceae bacterium | reverse complement strand
ACGTTCCTTCAGCCTCCCTCTCAGAGGGAGGGGGACCGCGAAGCGGTGGTGGGAGTGTCGAAGGTAGGCGTTGGCAATCCGTACGATTGTATTCTGCGAAGGAGAAAACTATGCATCATCAGCTGACTCCCAAAAAAATCGGGGCACTCGCCCATCTCGCCATGCTCTCCGAGGTCTCGGCCACGCCGAAACCCGGCCTCGTCGACCGCATGACGAACGGCGCGCATGATGACATGGACTTCTTCACGTTCCTCGCCTCCGCGACGGCGCTTCGCACGAGCTTCGACACGTTCGCCGAGCTCGGCCGCGCCCATGCAAAGGAGCCTGTCTCCGCGCTGCTGCCGCACCTTCAGGCCGCCGGCATCATCGCCGAGCGCCAGATGTTCGCGGCCACGCATGGCGTCAACACGCACAAGGGCATGATTTTCAGCCTCGGCCTGCTGTCCGGCGTCGCGGGCTGGGTGGGCGCATGCGGGGAGAGCATCACAGCAGAGCACCTCTGCGAGCTCGTCTCGGAGCTCACGCACGGCCTCACGGCCGTCGCCTGCGAAGAAGCGCGGCAGAAGCCTGCCTCGGAGCGCACGAAAGGCGAAGCCATGTACGTGAAGTACGGCGTCACTGGCGTGCGCGGCGAAGCCGAGCAGGGCTTTCCCTCCGTCCGCAGAATCGCGCTGCCCGTTTATCGGGCGCGTCGCGGAGAAGGCGCAAGCGTCAACGACGCCCTCGTCGATACGCTGCTCGCCCTCATCGCGGGCACAACAGACACGAACATCCTCGGCCGCCATGATATGGAAGCATTGCACTACGCCCAGGCGGCGGCCAAGCGCGTCCAATCCCTCGGCAGCATGAAGACCCCCGAAGGACGCAAAGCCCTCATCGCCCTCGACACCGACTTCACGCAGCGCTGGCTCAGCCCCGGCGGCTCGGCCGACCTCATCGCCGTCACGCATTTCCTGTATGAAGTTGAAGGAAACAAACCGCGACAAACAGTGTCGAACGTGGTATACTCAGAAGAGAAATCTTTTTGAATCGGAGGATATCATGCACAGTTTCCCGAAATATTTCAATATGATGATCCAGGCGTGGAACACGATCTTTTTCGGCATCGTCGGACTTGGCGGTATCTACCTGCTCACGGTGCAGTCGTATGTCATCGGCATCGTGCTGACCGTCATCGGCGTCGCGGGCGCTTGGTACTGCCTGACGCAGGCGCAGAAGTGGAACGATGTCAAAGACGAAGACCTGCCGCGTTACAAGAGTCTCAAGGAAGCATTCCGGGCCAGCAAGAAGCAGCTGAAGCAGGTAGATGATTCGTCTCCCAAAACAAAATAACGGCACAAAAAAGAGGATGCAGCCATCTGGCTGCATCCTCTTTTTTCTTTCATATGGTGCGCTCGGGCAGAGTCGAACTGCCGCTTTCGGCTCCGGAGGCCAACGTCCTATCCACTGGACTACGAGCGCTTTTCACAACAGAAAATATTATACCACAGGAAAAATCATTTGTCTAACTTGCTTTTTGCTTCTAACTATATTATAATTAGTACGAGGAATATGGACGTCCATGCATTTATTGCGGACACAATGGATTGATGGGGTGATTGGATGGAACTCAAAAATTTTATGGAAGATGTCGTCCTTGCCAAGATGGATCAGGTGCTCGACCAGTATCCGGACTGCTGCCGATGCGAGCAGTGCCGACGTGACATCGCGATTCTCGCGCTCAATCATCTGCCGGCGCATTATGTGTCGACGGAGAAAGGCGAGATTTTTACGCGCGTGCAGGCCATGTCGTTCGAATATGAGGTCGAGGTCATCCAGCAGATTGCCAAGGCCATCGAGACGGTCAGCGCGCATCCGCGCCATCCGAAACGCGAGTAAGAAAGCAAAAGCGCCAGAGGAAAATGGATTTCCTCCTGGCGCTTTTTTCGTGGCTCGTTATTTCTTGTGGTTCTTGATGAAGTGCTCGATGCGCGTGAGCGCTTCGGCAATCTTGTCGATGGACGTTGCATAGGAGCAGCGGACATGGCCTTTGCCACATTCGCCGAACGCGCTGCCCGGCACGAGTGCGACGTGCTCGGATTCGAGCAGCGTCTCGGCGAATTCTTCGTCCGTGTAGCCCGTGCTCGTGATGTCGGGGAAGATGTAGAACGCGCCCTTCGGCTCGAAGCATTTGAGGCCCATCTTCGTGAGGCCTTCGTAAATCAGACGACGGCGGCGGTCATACTCGGCGACCATTTTCTTCATATATTTTTCGCCGTGGCGCAGTGCCTCGATGGCGGCCATCTGCGCCGTGATGGGCGCGCAGAGCATCGTGTACTGATGAATCTTCGTCATGGCCGCGATGATGGCCGGAGCGCCGAGCGCGTAGCCGATGCGCCAGCCCGTCATGGCATAGGCTTTCGAAAAGCCGTTGAGGAGCAGCGTGCGCTCTTGCATGCCTGGGAGAGACGAGAACGCGACATGCGGCTCGCCGCCATACGTCAGGTCGCCATAGATTTCGTCCGAGATGACGATGAGGTCATGCTTCTTGGCAAATTCGGCGACGCCCAGCAGATCCTTGCGCGTCATGATGGCGCCCGTCGGGTTGTTCGGGTAGCCGATCAGCAGCACCTTCGTCTTTTCGGTGACGTGTTCTTCGAGCTCTTCTGGCGTGATGCGGAACTCGTTCTCGATTTTCGCCGGCACGGCGACCGGCACGCCGCCTGCGAGAATCGTGCAGGCCTGATAGGAGACATAGCACGGCTCGGGAATCAGCACTTCGTCGCCGGGGGCGAGCAGGGCGCGCATGGCGAGGTCGAGCGCTTCGCTGACGCCGACGGTCACGAGCACGTCGGTCGCGGCATCGTAGTGCGTGTCATAGCACTCGGCGTAGTGCTTGCAGATTTCCTCGCGGAGCTCGGGCAGGCCGCGGTTCGCCGTGTACGACGTGTAGCCCTGTTCGAGGCCGTAGACGCAGCTTTCGCGGATGGGCCACGGCGTGACGAAGTCCGGCTCGCCAACGCCCAAGGAGATGACGTCTTCCATTTTCGCGGCGATGTCGAAGAATTTGCGGATGCCGGACGGCGCGATGGACTGGACGGCAGGGGAGAGGCGTTTCGTAAAGTCGATGGCAGTCTTCATTATGGCGTCACCACCAGTCTGCGGTCACGTTCCTCGTCGTTGATGACGATGCCGTCTTTCTTGTAGGCTTTGAGCATGAAATGGCTGCGCGTCTGCGTGACGCCGTCAATCGTCGAGAGGCGCGTCGCGACGAAGTTCGCGACTTCCTGCAGCGACTTGCCCTCGATGATGACCAGGAGGTCGAAGCTGCCGCTCATGAGGTAGACCGTGCGCACCTCGTCAAAGCGGTAGATGCGCTCGGCGATGGCGTCGAAACCGACTTCGCGCTGCGGCATGAGGTTGACCTCGATGATGGCCGTGACCGTGTTGTCGCCAAATTTCTCCCAGTTGATCAGCGTGTTGTAGGACAGGATGACTTTGTCTTTCTCGAGGCGCCGGATGTCCTGCTCGACCTCGTATTCGCTCTTGCCGAGCATCGGCGCGATCTCGCTGACCGGACGGCGCGCATCGTGTTCCAGAAGTTCCAGAAGTTCTCGCATGATTGTGTTCCTCCATCGTAAAAAAGCAAATAAAAAACCTCGCCCTAAAAAAGGACGAGGCTGTTGTTCCCGTGGTACCACCTTTGTCAGAGCGCCTGCGGCGCTCCACTCGAAGACCTTAACGCGGCCGGACGGCGAGGCATTCGCCTCCTCGCAGCTCAAGGCTAGCTTTCCAGCGCTTTGCCCCGGATGCTCGCACCAGCCGCATCCTCTCTTCGGGGCTCCACGATGTACTCTTCCTCTCATCGCTTGTCGATATTGCAATCACTATAGCACACTTCGGCGTGAAAAAGCAAGCATTTTTTGTAAAATTGTCAAGCGGTCTCAGATATCCCAGTGCACCGTGTCGGGGTTTGGCGTCGCACGGTCGACTTCGTTGAGAATCCACGAAGCGTTGTCATGCGTAGCGGAGAAGGCTTTTTCAAGACCGGCTTCGTACTCGGGTGGAATCTCCATCGAGTGAAGCGCCATGTGCATGTAGTCTTTCGCGACGAGCGTCACGCCGCGCTCGGCCGCGCGCATGGCCTTGAAGCGGTAGCCGTAGTAGAGATAGCTGACATGCTGGACGGGGATGTCCTTGTACGCCTCGATGCGCTCATCGACTTCTTCCTCGGCTTCCTTGCCCATGTCGAGCTGGTGCATGATGTTCCAGCGGTCGCCCCAGAGCTCGCCGCGCAGGATATATTTGTAGAGGAAGTCCGTGCTCTCGGCGAGCTCGATGGCCTCGTCGATATGGCGCAGTGCGTCCTCGCCCTTGCCGTCAATCTTGCGTTCGAGGTCGGCGAGCTTCTGCAGTGCGAAGACTTTTTCCTCGACGTCCTCGGCATTTTCCTCATCGACGTCCTCGGGCGCGACAGTGCGGAAGAGCTCGATGGCCTCGTCGATTTTGCCGAGCTGCGGCATGGCGAGGAAATGCGCGAGGCGGGCGCGCGCATGCCAGTCGTCGATGCCCTTGGCGAAGAGGTTCGCGGGCGGCTTCATCGGCGAGTCGAGCACGAGATGCGTGAGCTTGTGAAAGGTTTCCTGTGTCATATCGTTCCCTCCATTGGGTGTCATGCAAATTTTCTTTGTCTATTATAGCAGAGCAAAGAGGATTCTGCACCTTTGTGTCGAATCAAGCAAAGTAAAGGCAAGTGATAACGAAGGGAATGAGTTTATGCGAAAACACGTCAAAGGAAATGTGAGCTGGGTCGGCTATCTCGACTGGGAGCTTGAGACGTTCCACGGCGACGATTATTCCATCTTCCATGGGTCGAGCCAGAACGCCTATCTCATCGAAGAGGAAAAGACGATCCTCGTCGATACGGTCTGGACGCCGCATCACTACGACTTCATCCAGAACCTCAAGAGCGAAATCGACCTCAAGAAAATCGACGCCATCATCGTGAATCACGGCGAGGCCGATCATTCGGGGGCGCTGCCTGCACTGCTCGCCGAGATTCCGGGCACGCCGATTTACTGCACGGCGATGGCCGTCAAGAGCCTCGAAGGCCAGTACGGCAAGCAGGGCTGGAACTTCCATGTCGTGAAGACGGGCGACGAGCTTGACATCGGCAATGGCAAGAAGCTCCAGTTCGTCGAGATGCGGATGCTCCATTGGCCGGATTCCATGGCGGAATTTATGACGGGCGACAACATCCTGTTCTCGATGGATGCCTTCGGCCAGCATTACGCGACGAGCGAGCTGTTCGCCGACCTCGCGGAGCAGGACGTGCTCTGGCATGAGGCGCTGAAGTATTTCGTCAACATCCTGAATCCGTTCGCGGCGCTGATCCCGCGCAAGCTCGACGAGATTGCAAAGCTCAACCTGCCCATCGAGATGATTGCGCCGTCGCATGGTGCCATCTGGCGCGAGAAACCCTTCAAAATCATCGAGAAGTACGCCGAGTGGGCGAAAGCGTATCAGGAAGACCAGGTTACGGTCGTCTATGATACGATGTGGAATGGCACGAAGGCCATCGCGCACGCCATCGAGGCGGAAATCAAGAAGCAGAGCCCGTCGACGGTCGTCAAGGTTTTCCATATCGCGAAGAGCGACAAGAACGAAGTCATGACGGAGGTTTTCAAGTCGAAGGCTATCGCGGTCGGCTCGCCGACGGCCATCAACGACATCCTCGCGAGTGTCACGGCATGGATTTCGTTCGCGAAGTCCCTGAAATTCAAGAACAAGAAGGCCGCCGCGTTCGGCTGCTATGGCTGGAGCGGCGAAGGCGTTGCCGTCCTGCAGAAAGAGCTCAAGGAAGCAGGCTTCGACGTCGTCGATGAAAATGTCAAGTCGCTCTGGAACCCCGGCGAGGAAGACTTCGCCAAGGTGCCGGAGCTGGTCAAAGCGCTGCTCGCCTGAGACAGCGCGATAGAGAAAGAGGAGGTCATCATTATGGATAAATACGTTTGCGGCCCCTGCGGCTATGAGTACGACCCCGCCGTCGGCGATCCCGACCACGGCATCGCTCCGGGCACGGCCTTCGAAGATCTGCCGGATGACTGGGTCTGCCCCATCTGCGGCGTCGGGAAGGATATGTTCGAAAAAGAATAATTCCCCTTCAGCCCCCCTCTCAGAGGGGGGACGGGCCGCGTGAGCGGCGGGGGGAGTCCCTTCTGAGAAAAAACAAGAAATAAGATGTAGCTTCCGCGGGTGCGATATCATGTTGCACCCGCGAAACTATGTCATCAGAAACGAGGCTTCCTTTTTGAAACAGAAACTTCTGCAACTTCTTGCGGCAACGGAGCGGCTCGTCGAGACCCATATCGGCTGGATTGTCCTGCTCTTCGTCCTCAACTATTTCACCATCGTCTGGCAGAACCTCACGATGTACCAGGATACCGAACTGCCCGTGCTCTTCCTCGATGGCATGTTTTTGCTTGCGGGCGTGGCGCTTTACTGCCTGCTCCTCTCGTGCATCCCGTGGCGGCGTGTGCGGCAGGTGCTGCTTGGCATATCGTTCGTGCTTTCGGCCGCGCTCGCGGGGCTTGAGGTCTTTGCCATCACGACGTATCAGACGCTCGTCGGCGCGGGCATCATCACGGCCATTCTGCAGACGAACCCGCGCGAGGCGGGGGAGTTCCTCGAGATGTATTTCGGCTGGAGGAGCCTCTTGTCGCTCGGCGTCTTTGCCGTGTTGCTGCTCGTTGGCTGGGGCTGGTTCTTCCGCCAGCGCTTCACATTCTTTTCGCGCCGCACGCGGACGTGGTTCTTCCTGATTCTCTTCGTCATCGGCTGCGGCTCGGGCACGGTGCTGATGAAGAACTACATGAACTTCATCACGAGCGGCACGCTCGACATCCCGCCCGTGCGCGTCGGCGCGGCGGCCGTGACATCCGTTGACAACATCCGCGCCTATGAAAAGCTTTCGGCCTCGATGGAGAACACGGCGACCATCACGGAAAATCACAGCGATACCTCGCAGGTCGTTTTCATCCTCGGCGAATCGACGGCGCGCGGCCGCCTGCACCTCTATGGCTATCCGCTCGAGAACACGCCGAACTTCGACGAGCTTGCGGCGAAAGGCGACATCGCCGTTTTCCATGACGTCATCAGCCCCGAGGGCGCAACGGTCGCCGTTTTGCGCAAGCTCCTGACGTTTGCCGACGCCGAGAGCGTCGCGGCGGGGCAGGAGTGGTACGAGGCGAACAATCTCATCGACGTCATGGGAAAGGCGGGCTATGCGACGCACTGGCTCTCGAATCAGGAGAGCTCTGGCATCTGGGGCAACGTCGCCGCGCTGTTTGCAAACCGTTCGACGACGAAGGCGTTCACGCGGATGCGCGAGTCACATGAAGAAGACGCCTGCCTCGACGAGGCGTTGTTCCCGATGATTGACGATGCCGTGGCGCAGGGCACGGGCAAGGATTTCTATGTCATCCATCTCATGGGCGGCCATGGTCTCTACAACCTGCGCTATCCCTATGCGTTTACGAAGTACCAGAAAGACGACCTTGCCGCGCCGGAGAACACGTACAGCGAATCGAAACGCACGGAAATCGCGCAGTATGCCGATGCCATCTTCTACAATGACTTCGTCGTGAGCTCGATTTTCGGCAAGTTCGCCGACAAGGATGCGCTCGTCATTTATCTGCCCGACCACGGCGAGGCCGTTTACGATAACGACACGGCCATGTCCGGCCATGTCGAGGAACACCCGAACCGCTACATGCTTGAGGTGCCGATGCTCATTTACGCTTCGCCGAGCTGGCGCGAGCGTCATCCCGACAAATGGCAGGCCATCCAGGCGGCCGTGAACCGCCCGTATATGACGGATGACATGATTCATACGCTGCTCGATTTGCTCGACATCCGCACGCCGGAGTACGACCCGTCGCGCAGCATTGTCAATCCTGCCTACAATGAAAAACGCCCCCGCATCGTGCAGGGGCAGGATTATGACAAATCGATGAAATGAGGCTGATGTCAGGCTCGGTGGAGGGTGAAGGCCGATGTAACGATCGTCGCGACGCAGAGTCCCGCGAGCGTGATGACGGGATTGAGGAACGGGCCGCCCGCCGCGTGGAGCACGCCGAACGCGGGCAGCACGAGCAGGACGAAGAACAGCAGCGAGAGGTGGAAGCCGAGGCGCAGGGCGCTGGCGGCACGCTTCGTCGCGGCAATCAGCGAGGACAGCGGGGTGAGGGACGCGAGCTGGAGACGCGCAGGCTCAGCAGCTGGCTCAGCCCCGCTTTTTTCGTCGGCTGCTTTCGCGTCATCTTGAGACGTTGCAACCTCTGCAGCGGCAGGGGAGGCAATCAGGTGCGGCGTGCCCTGCGGCGCGATGTCGATGACGAGGTCGGCGGAGCTTTCGAAGCCTGGCGCGAGCGAGGCGATGACGCTGCCGCGTGCCTTGCGGAGCTGGAGCTCGCGTGCGAGGTCGTCCGGGCTGGCACTGGACTTCACTTCCGCGATGCCCATAGCTTTCGCGAGCGCCATGCCATAGCGGCGGCTGCCGCTCGTGAAGAGGACGGTCTTGACCTTGGCGCGATTGAGCTTGGCGATGGCCGCTTTCGCGTCTTCGGAGAGCTCCTGCTCGAACGCGATGAGGCCGCGCACGCGGCGGCCGAGGCTCACGCCGATGACGGCGAGCCCCTTGGTCGAAAGCTGGTCGGCGCGCGTTGCGAGCTCGGCGCTGAGTTTCGCGCCTTCCTCTTCGAGCCAGTCGAGGCGGCCGACGCGGAGCGCCTGCCGCGTGAGCAGTGCTTCGGCACCCGCATGCGGCACGACGTTCGCGGCTGCGAGACGGTGGAGGCGCAGCAGGCGGTTTTCTGCCGTCTCGCAGATGACGCGCGCATAAGGGTGCTCGGCCTCCTGTTCGGCCGAGGCCGCGAGTGCGAGCAGTGCGGACTGCTTCGGGCGCGAGCTCCTTGATGTGCGGCTCGCCCGTCAGCAGCAGGCTGCGGCGCAGGATGACGGTATCGACGTCTTTGAGCAGGTCGAGCGCGTCGCCGTTGGCGTCGGCGCTAGCGTCTGCGAGCGCCTTGCGCGCCGCGCGGTCGGCAAAGAGACAGGCGAGTGCGTACGGCACAGGAAGCGCGGCAATCCACGTCGCGAGTGCCGCCGGTACGGCGCTTTCCGGCCCTTCGAGCACGAGCCAGAGCAGCCCGGCTGCGATGGCGAGCGCAACGGAGAAGAGAAAGAAAAACCGAATGGGAATCGGACGATGCAAAGTACATACCTCCATTGATATCGAAGTCTAACCATAGTTTTCGATATGATGATGGAAAATCCCTTGCCCGCTCGCTAAAAAGTTGATAAAATTGTACTGAATTGTATTTCGTATACAAGAATCAATGAAATCAGGTTCAGATGGAGTGGATGCAGTTTGATAACGATGGAAGGAAGGGCGAAGATCAATCTGACGCTCGACATCCTCGGGACGCGCGAGGATGGGTTTCATGAGGTCGCGATGGTCATGCAGGCCGTCGGCCTTTCGGATGTGCTGACGCTCGAAAAACGCGAAGCGCCGGGCGTCGGCCTCTCAATCGACGTGTCGTGGCTCCGCGCGGACGAGAAGAACCTCGCGTATCGCGCGGCAAAGCTCATGCAGGAGGAGTATCATCTGCCGGGCGGCGTCGAAATCCATTTGACGAAGCGCATCCCGATGGCGGCGGGGCTCGCGGGCGGCAGCGCGGATGCGGCCGCCGTGCTGCGCGGCATGGATGAGCTCTATGAGCTCGGCGCGGGCGATGAAAAGCTCTGCGAGCTCGGCGCACGGCTCGGCTCGGACATCCCGTTCACGCTGATGGGCGGCACGATGCTCGCGACAGGGCGCGGCGAGGTGCTGCGTCGCCTGCCGGATTTCCCGGAGACGTTCGTCGTGCTCGCGAAGCCGCATGTCTCGGTTTCGACGGCCTGGGCGTATGGCGCCTATGATGCGCATCCGGCCTCAGAGCATCCCGACAACGATGCGATGATTCATGCCATCGAGGCTGGAGACCGCAGGAAAGCCGCTTCTTTCTTGTGTAACGTGCTCGAAAGTGCTACGATAAAGCGGTATGAGGTCATTTCAAAGCTCAAAGAAATGATGAAAGAGGCTGGTGCGATGGCCAGCCTCATGTCTGGCAGCGGCCCGACCGTCTTCGGCCTCGCGGAGACGCAGGAACAGGCGGAGAACATCGCCGCAGCTGTCCGTCTGCCAGATGTCGACGTCTTCATCACGAAGACGATTGCGAAATGAGGGACTTGATAAATGGAAAAAAAACTTTCGCCCATCCGGCTGGACAGCTACCAGCCGCTCCGTGAAGTCGTCTGCGAATCGCTGCGTGACGCCATCCGTCGCGGCGTGCTGAAGCCGGGCGAGCGCCTCATGGAGATCCAGCTCGCCGAAGAGCTCGGTGTCTCCCGCACGCCGGTGCGCGAGGCCATCCGCAAACTCGAGCTCGAAGGCTACGTCATCATGATGCCGCGCCGCGGCACGTATGTCGCGAGCATGTCCATCCGCGACATCAATGAAATCTTCGAAATCCGCACGGCGCTCGAGTCCCTCTCGAACGGCCTCGCGGCTGAGCGCATCACGGCCGAGGAGCTCGAGAGCCTGCAGCGCCTGCTCGTCCAGATTGGCGGCTACGTCGAAGATGGCGACATGGACAACATCGTCAAGACGGACATCGAATTCCACGACCTTCTCTATCATGCGGCGCGCAACAGCCGCCTCGTCGGCATCATCTCGAACCTCCGCGACCAGCTCACGCGTTTCCGCACGCTGTCGATGTCGTATCCGGGCCGTCTCGAGACGACGCTCGAAGAGCATCGCGAAATCGTCGAGGCCATTTCCGAGGGCGATGTGAAGCGCGCGAAGAAAGCGGCCGAGCGCCACATGGAGATGTCGGAAAAGACGCTCCTCAAGGCGGTCGATGCCAAGAAGAAAGATTCCGAGAAGAAAGCGGGCAAGAAGGCGCGCAAGGCGTCAAAGTCCGAAGAATAAAAGAAACCATTCCATATGGGAGGAACCATCTAAATGTCAGATTTCGTCACCATCATCCTCGCGGCCGGCAAGGGCACGCGCATGAAGTCGGCGCTGCCGAAAGTCCTGCATAAGGCGGGCGGCAAAGCTATGGTCCAGCAGGTGCTCGATGCCGCGAAAGATGCTGGCGCAAAGCGCCAGATCGTCGTCACGGGCTTCGGCGGGGAGCGCGTGCGCGAAGCGCTCGAAGCACTCAAGGTGAAGGCTGAGTTCGTCACGCAGGAGCAGCAGCTCGGCACGGGCCATGCCGTGAAGATGACGGCGCCGCTCCTCAAGGACGAGCAGGGCACGGTCATGGTGCTCTGCGGCGATACGCCGCTCCTTACAAGCGAGCTCCTCAAAAAGCTCTTTGACGAGCATGTGGCGGCCAAGGCAAAGGCGACCGTGCTGACGGCCGTCATGCCGGATGCGACGGGCTATGGCCGCATCATCCGCAAGGCGGACGGCTCTGTCGAGAAAATCGTCGAGCACAAGGACGCGACGGAAGAGGAGCGCAAGGTGCGCGAAGTCAACTCGGGCATCTACTGCTTTGACGCGCAGGCGCTCTTCAGCGCCCTCGAGCATGTTACGAACGACAACGCGCAGGGCGAATACTACCTGCCGGACGTCCTCGAAATCCTCCAGAAGCAGGGCGAGAAAATCTGGGCCGTGGCCGCAGACGACTACGAGGAGACGCTCGGCGTCAACAGCCGCGCGCAGCTCGCGAATGCCGAGCGCATCTTGCGCCAGCGCAAGAACGAAGAGCTCATGGCGGCGGGCGTCAGCATCATCGACCCGGCCACGACGTTTGTCGACAGCGACGTCGAAGTCGGCCGCGATACGATTCTCTATCCGATGACGTACCTTGAGAGCGGCACGGTCATCGGCGAGAACTGCGAGATCGGTCCGTCCGTGCGCATCCAGAACACGAAGATTGGCAACAGCGTCACGGGCCAGTTCCTCTATGCGCATGATGCCGTCGTCGATGACAACGTCAAGCTCGGCCAGTTCGTTCATCTGCGCCCCGGCACGCATATCTGCGAGGGCGTCAAGATTGACAACTTCATCGAGGTCAAGAACTCGACGATTGGCAAGGGCTCGAAGCTGCCGCATCTTTCCTATATCGGCGACTGCGACATGGGCGAGAACGTCAACATGGGCTGCGGCACGATTACGGTCAACTACGACGGCAAGACGAAATTCCGCACGAAGATTGGCAACAACGCGTTCGTCGGCTGCAACTCGAATCTCGTCGCGCCTGTGACGGTCGAAGACGGCGCTTACATCGCGGCTGGCTCGACCATCACGACGACGGTCCCGGCAAATTCGCTGGCCGTTGCGCGTGCCCGTCAGAAGAATATCACGGGCTGGGTGGACAAACGCGACCGTTGATGATAAAATGCAAGGACAAGAGACCGTTTTTTCTGCAAAAGAACTGGAGGAGTTAAGCAAAATGGCTTTAGACACTGGAAACCTGGTCATTCTGGCCGGCAATGCCAACCCCGCGCTCGCGAACAAGATCGCGGACCGCATCGGCGTCAATCTCTGTGATGCCTATGTCGGCCACTTCAACAATGGCGAGACCCAGGTTATGATCAGCGAGAGCATCCGCGGCAAGGATATCTTCATCATCCAGCCGACGTCGTACCCCGTGAACGACAACCTCATGGAGCTCCTGATCATGGCAGATGCCTGCAAGCGCGCGTCCGCGCACAGCATCACGGCCGTCGTGCCGTATTATGCCTATGCGCGTCAGGATCGCAAGACGCGCGGCCGTGAGCCGATTTCGGCAAAGCTCGTCGCGAACCTCATGACGACGGCTGGCTGCACGCGCGTCGTCACGGTCGACCTCCATGCGGGCCAGATCCAGGGCTTCTTCGACATCCCGGTCGACCATCTCGCGGCCGCTCCGACGATTGCGAACTACTTCCGCGCGCAGAAGCTCGAGGATGTCGTTGTCGTTTCGCCGGACCTCGGCGGCGTCACGCGCGCCCGCATCCTTGCTGACCACCTCCAGGCACCGATTGCCATCATCGAGAAGCGCCGTCCGAAACCGGGCTGCGCCGAGGTCATGAACCTCATCGGCGACGTCAAGGACAAGACGGCTGTCATCATCGATGACATCGTCGATACGGCAGGCTCGCTCTGCGAAGGCGCCCGTGCGCTCCAGAAGCGCGGCGCAAAGCGCATCTTCGCTTCGTGCTCGCATGCCATCCTCTCGGATCCGGCCGTGCAGCGCATCAATGATTCGCCAATCGAAAAGCTCGTCATCACGGATACGATTCCGCTGCCGCCGGAGAAACACAGCGACAAGATCGTCGTGCTCTCGCTGGCCGAACCGATTGCGGACGTCATCATCCGCATCCAGAGCCACCGCAGCGTCAGCCAGCTGTTCCGCTGATTCCCCTGAGCCCCCCTCTCAGAGGGGGGACGGGCCCGAAGGGCGGGGGGAGTGTTCCCATACGGGATAAACAATTACAAGATAGTATTCATGGCACAGTACGGCTTTTGTACTGTGCCTTCGTTTTAGGAGATTTCTCATCATGGAAAACGCCTCCGACCTCTACATCCGCACCTTCACGTTCTGGCCGCACCTTTCCGACAAGGAAAAGGAGCTCGCGAACACCGGCACGCACCCCATTCGCTACGCCAAGGGCACACAGGTGCATCGCGGGCCGTTTGACTGCATCGGCGTGCTGCTTGTCAAGACGGGGCAGCTGCGTGTCTACACGCTGTCGGAGGACGGCCGCGACGTCACGCTCTACCGCCTGTTTCCCGGCGACGTCGGCATCCTTTCCGCTTCGTGCACGCTCGATGCCGTGACGTTCGACGTCTACATCGATGCCGAGGAAGACACGGACGTCCTGCGCACGGACGCGCCTGTCTTCAACAAGCTTGTGCAGCAGAACATCTACGTCAAGGCGTACGCCTATGAGACGGCCGCGCGCCGCCTCTCGGAGATGCTCTGGAAATTGCAGGAAATCCTGTTCCTCTCAGCTGACCGCCGTCTCGCGCTGTTCCTCGTGGAAGAGCTGGAAAAGACGGGGAGCCGTGAAATCCGCCTGACACATGAGCAGATCGCAAAATACATGGGCAGTGCGCGCGAGGTCGTGAGCCGCCTCGTGAAGTATTTTGCGCAGGAAGGCTACGTGCAGCCCGGCCGCGGCCGCCTGACGATTCTCGACCCCGATGCCTTGCGCGAGCTCGCGGGCAACCCGCGCGAGGCGTAAACTTTTGATAAAGAAGACAAAGAGGGGTGCACAGCCTTGACGCTCCGTGCTATAATATGACCTGTTCCCAAATTCAGAAATCAATTTGCGTATGCAGGAGGAAAATATTTTGGACGTAGCGATTGCAGATTTAATCAAGACCGTCATCCTTGGCGTCGTCGAAGGCCTCACGGAGTGGCTGCCGATTTCGAGCACGGGCCACATGATTCTCGTCGACGAGTTCATCAAGCTCGACGTCACGAAGCAGTTCATGGACATGTTCCTCGTCGTCATCCAGCTCGGCGCCATCCTCGCCGTCGTCGTGCTGAACTTCGAGAAGCTCAATCCGTTCTCGTCGTGGAAATCGCGGCAGGAGAAGCGTGACACCGTCGAGCTCTGGAAGAAAGTCATCGTGGCCACGCTGCCGGCCGGCATCATCGGCCTGATGCTCAACAAGTTCATGGAGGAGCACCTCATGACGGCGCCGGTCGTCGCGACGACGCTCATTTTCTACGGTATCTTGTTCATCATCATCGAAAACTACAACAAGCGCCGCCATCCGCGCGTCACAGACCTCAGGAACCTCGACTACAAGACGGCGCTGATTATCGGCTTCTTCCAGGTGCTCTCGCTCGTGCCGGGCACGAGCCGTTCGGGCGCGACGATTATCGGCGGCCTGCTGTTCGGTGCGAGCCGCTATGTCGCGACAGAATTCACGTTCTTCCTCGCCATCCCGGTCATGTTCGGCGCGAGCTTCCTGAAGATGGTGAAGTTCGGCATTCATTACACGGGCGCCGAGGTGCTGATCCTCGTGCTCGGCATGGTGACGGCGTTCATCGTCTCGATTCTTTCCATCCGGTTCCTGCTGAGCTACATCAAGACGAACGACTTCAAGGCGTTCGGCTGGTACCGCATCGTGCTCGGCATCGTCGTCATCGCCTACATGTTCTTTGTCGGCGATCCGACGGCAGACAACTAAAAAATCTGGCTTCCCGGAGGGGAAGCCATTTTGTGATACGAAGGGAGTTTCTATTTTATGAAAGTAATCGTCGGCCTCGGCAATCCCGGCCGTGAATACGCGCAGACGAAGCACAACGTCGGCTTCATGTTCGTCGATGCGTTTGCGAACCATCTCGGCGTGACGGAGTGGCGCGAGAAATTTGATGCGCTCGTCGCAGAGGCGCGCATCGGCACGGAGAAAGTGCTGCTCGTGAAGCCGCAGACGTATATGAATGACAGCGGCAAGTCCGTCGGCCCGCTCATGCATTTCTACAAGCTCGCGCCTGAAGACCTCATCGTCGCGCATGACGACATGGACATCCCCGTTGGCACGATCCGCATCCGCAAGAAGGGGAGCTCAGGCGGCCACAACGGCATCAAGAGCATCCTCGCGCATTTCGGCGACGAACATTTTGCGCGCGTGCGCATCGGCATCGGGCGGCCGCTGCCGGGCTGGACGGTCGTCAATCACGTCCTCGCGCCATTCGATAGCGTTGGCGCGCCGAAAATCGCCGAGGCCATCAACTACCTGATTCCGGCCGTCGAGTGCATCGTGAACGACGACGTCGATATGGCGATGAACAAATTCAATCCGAAGAAGCAGAAAAAGAAGAAGCAGGAGGCGCAGGAACATGAATGATTTCATCACGGCCGTCTATGCTGACGAAGATGGCAATATTCTCGATGCGGCAGGTCTCGAAGGCATGGGCCGCACGGGACGCGAGAACGTGCGCCTGACGCCCGACGACCTGATTCCTTTGCCCGAAAGCGCCGACCTCATGCTGCTGCCGGGCCATCAGGCCGTCGGCCGGACGCCGGACGGCGAAGTGCTGCCCGTGACGGGGCAGGCTGTCGCGGCTATTTTGCCCGCGGGCTACACGCGCCTCTACCTGCCGGCCTACGAGCGTGCAGCGGACGCCGAGCGCCTGCCGCTCTATGGTTACACGGCTGTCGTCGTCTATCATGACGAACTCTGCTGTGCGGCCGTTTACACGGATGAAAATGACAAGTGGGATCCCGTGCATTACAACACGCCGGAGCTCAAGAAGCTCGTCAAGCGCACGAAGAAAGACCTGCCGAACAACCGCATCGTCGAGCAGGTTGCGGGCTGCTCGCTCAAATGGCACTGCTGCACGGCGCAGAACCTCTTCTACCGCCGCTGGGAGGCGGGGATTCCGGCTTCGCCGGTCTGTAATGCAAACTGCTTCGGCTGCATCTCGCTCCAGCCCGCCGAGTGCTGCCCGTCGCCGCAGCAGCGCATCACGTTCCGTCCGACGCCGGAGGAAATCGCCGAGGTCGGCGTCTACCATCTTTCTGTCGCGCCCGATGGCATCGTGAGCTTCGGGCAGGGCTGCGAAGGCGAGCCGAGCCTCGCGGCCGATAACATCGCGGCTGGCATCCGTCTGATTCGCGAGCAGACGAAAAAAGGCCAGATCAACATGAATTCGAATTCCGGCTATACGGAAGGCGTCAGGAAAATCGTCGATGCCGGCCTTGACAGCCTGCGCGTCTCGATTATCAGCGCACGCGACGAGGGCTATGATGCCTACTATCGTGCGAGCTACCACCTCGACGACGTCAAGGCCTCGATCCGCTACGCGCTCGACCACGACGTCTACGTCTCGCTGAATCTCTTGTATTTCCCTGGCTACAACGACCGCCCCGAAGAACTCGCCGCCTGGCAGGAATTCTTCCGCGAGCTTCCCGTCCAGATGATTCAGGTCCGCAACCTCAACCTCGACCCCGACGCCTTCCTCGACATCATGCCAGAGGCGCAGGGAAAGCCTGTCGGCACCAAGACGTTCCTGAGGGCGCTCCACAAAGAATTCCCACAGCTCGTCATCGGCAGCTTCAGCCATTACGTGGAAGGATAAGATAAGATTTTCTTGCCAAAATCCTCCAGATTCGGTACAATAAAAGCAACTTGATATGTATTATTTGATTCGATAGGAGGGTTCTTTATGGCAAAACGTTTCTTCATCTGCAGGACGTGCGGCAACATCGTCGGGCTCGTGCACGAGGGCGGCGGATCGCTCGTGTGCTGCGGGAAACCGATGGAAGAGCTCAAGGCGAACACGACGGATGCGGCGCAGGAGAAGCATGTGCCGGTCGTGACAGTCGATGGTGCGACGGTCAAAGTCGTCGTCGGCAGCACGGCGCATCCGATGGCGCCGGAGCACTACATCGAGTGGATTCATCTCGCGACAAAGAAAGGCGCGCAGATGGCGCATCTCGCTCCCGGCGAAGCGCCTGAGGCGACGTTCGTCCTCGCGCCTGGCGACGCAGCCGTCGCGGCGTACGCCTACTGCAATCTCCACGGCCTTTGGAAGGCAGATATCTGAAGTCTGCATAGAGAATCTGCATAGAGAATAAGAATAGGGGCTCCTCGTGCGGGGAGCCCCTATTCTATAGGCATGAAAGTTTATTTGTTCATGATGGCCTCGATGGATTTGATGCATGCATTCCGGAAGCCCTGTTCTTCAAGCGCTGTGACGCCGCAAATCGTCGTGCCTGCTGGCGAGCAGACGTTGTCTTTGAGGACGCCCGGGTGTTCGCCGGTCGCGAGCTGGAGCTTGGCGCTGCCGAGCACCATCTGGCTGATGAGGCGGTAGGCGTCAGCGCGCTTCATGCCGTATTTGACGGCTGCGTCGGCATACGCTTCGAGGAAGAGGTCGACAAAGGCCGGGCCGCAGCCCGTGACGGTGCCGCCGATGCCCATGAGCGATGACGGCAGCTCGACGGTCAGGCCGACGGACGAGAAGAGGTTCCAGATGGCTTTGCGCTCGTCTGCTTTGAGCGAGTTCGTCTCTTCAAAGAGCAGAACGCCTTCGCCGACCATCGCTGGCGTGTTCGGCATGACGAACTGCACGCGCACGCCGTTCGGCAGCGCCTTTTCATAGCGCGCGAAATCCCAGCCCGCCGCAATCGAGACGAGTGCCTTTCCCGGCAGCACGTCTTTGATTTCGGCGATGACATCCTCAATCTGGTATGGCTTGCAGGCCATGACGAGCGTGTCGCAGGTTTTTGCAAGTTCGCTCAGCCCAGCACACGGCGTGAAGCCGATGCGCTGGGCATTTTTCTGGAGCTTGTCCTGATGCGGCGCGTAGGCGAAGACGTCCGCCTTTTCGATGCTCCCGGACTTGATGAAGCCAGTTGCGAGCGCCTGCGCCATGTTTCCCATGCCGATGAATCCGAGTTTTTTCATGAAAATGACCTCCTGAAATGAAATCTGCTTCTATTTTACTATAGGCAGAACGGATTGACGATAGGCAAAACGAAAGTTGAAAACGATTTCGAGCATTGACTTTTGAAAAAATCTCAAGTAATATGAAAAAAGACACACAACGCATTGTATCCGGAGAACGACAGGGGAAAAGAAAGGAACCAGATTCATGGCTGTACATGTCATCAACGAAGCGCGCCGCTGCCTCCAGTGCAAAAAGCCGCTCTGCCGCCTGCAGGGCTGCCCGGCGCAGACGAATATCCCGGAGATGATCCGGTTGTTCCTCGCGGGCAAGCCGCGCGAGGCGGGCGCGATGCTCTTCCAGAACAATCCGATGAGCGTCGTCTGCTCGCTCGTCTGCGACCATGAGGCACAATGCGAGGGACACTGCATCCAGGGGCGGAAGGGGAGCCCCGTGCAGATTTCGAGCATCGAGCACTACATTTCGGATGCCTACCTCGACTGGGCCGTGCTCGAGCGCGACCGCAGCAAGCATCAGAATGTCGCCGTCATCGGCTCGGGACCGGCTGGCATCACGGTCGCCGTGCGCCTCGCGCAGCTCGGCTATGACATCACGATTTTCGAGCGCAAGGACAAGATTGGCGGCATGATGCGCTATGGCATCCCGGAGTTCCGTCTGCCGAAATCCATCCTCGAGCGCTATCAGACGAAGCTGCAGCAGCTCGGCATCAAGATTCGCCCGAACACGACAATCGGCGGGGCGCTGCATCTCGACGACCTGTTCACGGATGGCTTCGAGGCTGTCTTCATCGGCTCGGGCGCCTGGCGGCCGCGTCGGCTCAACGTGAAGGGCGAGAGCCTGGGAAATGTCGCCTATGCCGTCGACTACCTCCAGAATCCGGACGTTTATCAGCTCGGCGATCGCGTCGCGGTCATCGGTGCGGGCAATTCGGCGATGGATGTTGCGCGCACGGCCGTGCGCAAGGGCAGCCGCCAGGTCACAATCTACTGCCGCGGGCAGAAAGCGCGCGCGAGCGTGCGCGAGATCGACTACGCGATGGCGGATGGCGTCGATTTCGTCTATGGCGTCGATACAGTCGAAATTACGCCAGAAGGCCCGATGTTCCGCCAGCATACGTTTGATGAAGAGGGCAACATCACGGCCGAAAGCGAGCCGAAGCTCTATGGCGCCGATACGACAATCATCGCCGTGAGCCAGACGACGAAGAGCAAGATTGCCGATTCGACGACGGGCCTCGAGCTCGGCGAGCACGGCCTGATTGCCGTGCATGGCAACGGCGAGACGACGAAGGAAGGCGTGTTCTCGGGCGGCGACGTCGTGCTCGGCCCGTGGAACGTCATCCAGACCGTCAAGAACTCGAAGTCCGTGGCCGCAACTATGGACGCCTATCTTACGAAGAAGCGCGAGGAACGGGCACAGCCATGACCTGCGTTCCGGCGTCCTCGTAGCGCGCACGGCCGCTCGTGAGGTCCGTCAGCGCGGCGAGCACGTCCTCCTTTTCTTCTTCGCGCAGCAGCACATCCACTGTCACATCCTCCGCATAGGCCTTGTCGCCTGTGCGGAGTTCTTTTTTGCGCAGGTAGTTCTCGACGCTCGCGAGCAGGTCATAGCTGACGCGCACGCGCACGACGGCGAGCGGCAGCATGAGTGCGATGTCGGCTGCCTCGAGGCCGAGCACGGCGCTGTGGCTGTACGCGCGGATCAGGCCGCCTGCGCCGAGCTTGATGCCGCCGAAGTAGCGTGTCACGACGACGACGATGTCCGTGAGCTCGTTCTTCTTGATGGCGTCGAGGATGGGATTCCCGGCCGTGCCGCCGGGTTCGCCGTCGTCGTTCGATTTCTGCTTCGCGCCATCATAGCCTAGAACGTAGGCCGAGCAGTTGTGGCGCGCGTCGAAGTATGCCTTCTTCTGTTCCTGGATGAAGGCGCGCGCTTCTTCCTCGCTTTCGACATGCTTCGTGTGCGTGTAGAATTTCGAGCGCTGGATTTCGTAGCTCGCGCTGCTTTCGCCTTGCGTCGTCTTGTAGGGCTTCATGGGCAGGACCTCCGAATGTCCGAATGTTGTCATTTCCTATCATTATATGGCAGGCGGCAGCACCCTGCAAATTTTTCTTGTTTTTTTCGAAATTCATCTGGTATTTTGCACCTGTTTGTAGTATCCTTAACAAAGAATCCAGCGCTTTTTGCGGAAAGGTTGTGTTAGGGAAGCCATGAACGAAAACAAGATGAACAGGGGCCTCAAGAACCGTCACCTGCAGCTGATTTCCCTCGGGGGCGTCATCGGCAGCGGTTACTTCCTCGGCACGGGCTACGTGCTCGAGAAGGCTGGCCCGGCAGCCATCCTCGCCTATCTCCTGGGCGGCGTCATCGTGCTCTGCGTCATGCTCTGCCTTGCAGAGCTGGCCGTCGAAAAACCGGTCTCCGGTTCCTTCGTGACGTACGCGAAGGAGAATATCTCCGCGACTTGGGCCTGCGGTGTCGGCTGGGCCTATTGGATTACTTGGGTTGCCTACGTGCCATCGGAAATGATTGCCGCAGGCATCATCATGAGCAACTTTGTGCCCGCCATCAGCCAGCTCTGGTGGGCGGTGCTGTTCGGCCTGCTCGTGACCGTCATCAACTTGTTCCATGTGGACAAGTTCGGCGAGAGCGAGTTCTGGCTCGCCCTGTTCAAGATCATCGCGCTCGTGGCTTTCTCCATCGTGGCAGGCCTCATCTGCCTCGGCCTCATCGGCGATGAGGGATACATCGGCACGTCCGTGCTGCTCGGCAGCGGCGGCTTCGCGCCGAATGGCTACTGGTCGATTATCCTGACGATGGTCATCATCCTCGTCAACTTCCAGGGCACGGAAATCATCGGCCTCGCGGCTGGCGAGTGCAAGAATCCGGAAAAGAGCATCCCGATTGCCGTGCGCAACGTGACGTGGCGCATCATCGCGCTCTACATCATCCCAATTTCGCTCTTGATTTCCATCCTGCCGTGGGATCAGGCCGGCCTCGATGAGAGCGTCTTTGCGGCCGCGCTTGCGAAATACGGCATGACGGGCCTTTCGTCGTTCTTCGCGTTCGTCATCCTGACGGCCGCCATCTCGTGCTCGAACTCGGGCCTCTATGGTGCGGCGCGCGCGATGTACTCGCTTGCGCGCATGGACATGGCGCCGCGCTTCCTCGGCGAGATCAACAAGAACGGCATGCCGTCAAAAGCTATCCTGCTTTCCATCTGCGCGTGCTGGGCCGTCATCCTGCTCTACAGCATCGACCCGGATTCGGCTGTCTACACGTACCTCCTGGCTGTTTCGGGTTTTACGGGCGCGATTGCCTGGATTTCCATCTGCTGGAGCCAGTATCGTCGTCGCAAGATGATGATGGCGACGGGGGCCGACAAGAAGCTGAAGTTCCGCACGCCGCTGTTCCCATACGTGACGCTGTTCGGCATCTGGGCGCAGGTCTTCTGCCTCGTCGTCATGTTCTTCACGCCCGACCTGCAGGAGGCGCTCTACGCCGGCCTGCCGATGCTGATTCTGCCGATGTGCTGGTACAAACTCCGTGCCCGCCGCCGCAAGGCCGTCGAGGCGAAAATGGCACACTAACCACGTTGTTCAGCCCCCCTCAATGAGGGGGGAGGGCCACGAAGTGGCAGGGGGAGTCCCCTGTACGATAAAACGATTCAATAAAACGTGACTTCCGCGGGTGCGACAGTACACCCTCGGAAGTTTTTTATTAAATCGATTAAATCGGAACAACAAGAAGGAAATAAGAAGGAAAAGGCGAACTAAGAACGCAGGGGAACTTTTGAACCAATGAAAAGGGAGAGTCCTCATGGAAATAAAGAAGGGGATTGCAGATGATTTTGCGAAGGCAGGGAGCCTCGCACGGGCGCGGAGCGTCAAGACGGAAATCCTGATGTTCGTGCTGCCCATCGTCGTCATCGGACTCGTCATCATGTCGGCCGTCATCTTCAAGTATGTCGCGACGAGCTTTGACGAGCAGATCACGCGCAATCAGACGGAGACGGTCTCGGAAACGACGGACGTCATCTCCGAATGGCTCGATGCCCGCATGCTCGAGACGCGCATCGAAGCGAACAACGCGACGGCACGCTCGATGTCGGCCGAGGCCATGAACCTCGAAACGCGCTATCGCTATGAAGAGATGAAGGAAGATTATCCCGGCGTCTACGACAGCGTGAGCTGGGGCCCGTTCGACGGCTCGGGCGACCTCCACGGCTGGGCATCCTCGGGCGCGAAGGAGATGCACAACCAGGACAAGGCCTGGTACAAGGAGACCATGACGGGGGCACATGACACCTGGATGAGCTCGCCGGTCGTCTCGCAGGCCACGGGCAAGATCATCTTCAACAGCATTTCGCTTGTCAAAGATGATACGGGCAAGAATGTCGGCATGATCCTCGCAGCCATCAACATCGACGCACCATTGTGGGTACTGGTCAACAGCATCTTCGGGACCTACTTTGTCAACCTACTGTTCCCACGACTGGGCGAGGTGTGGCGAACGGGCTACATCGCTCAGCGCCAGAAGGCACCCTTTGCCACTGTGCTGGGGTCGATGGTGGGCGACCGACTGAGCGACACAGTTACCGTGCTGGCACTCACTGTCGTCACTTTCTTCTTGGCACAGGACAAGTTCAGGATGTTCTTTGCCACTACGAAAAGAAGCATGAAGGACACGCCCACGATGATCTCCGGGTTGATGATGGGCAGGTCTCCCCTCTCGATGCCGATGATGGTCGCGCCGTACTTAGGCCGGATACCGCAATTCTTGATGGATTTCCTCGCGAAAGGTGAATCCCCTTCGATGTGCAGCGGCAGGCAGGCCAGCTGACGCTCCTCCGGGATCCCGTAGAAGCTCTGGCCGCGGATATATTCCTTCAGGCGCATGTCCTTTCGTTCGGTGTACTCGATGCACTTATCTTCTTCCAGAAGCATGGTGCAGGCGTCGATCTCGTCCTGGGTCCCCATCATGTGGAGCAGATCGCCTTTATGAACCTCATCGTCCTTTGTCGGCATGTTGATC
>ONJV01000188.1 GCA_900318215.1 uncultured Veillonellaceae bacterium | reverse complement strand
TTCGTAGGTCTCGAAGACTTCAGGGAGGCAACAAAAGACCGGATTTACATTCTGTTGGTTGTGATATGGGAACTCGGAAAGAAACATCGTATCTTCTTCCTTCAGTCCCAATGCCTCGGCAAGTTTCACGCAGTATTCCTTCGGAACGTACTGCTGATGGTCGAAAGCGGAGGCCAGCCAGACCTTGTTCACATCCATCTTGTCTGCCAGTTCCGTATAGGTGAGTCCGGATGTCTTCTTTGCCGTTTTCAATTTATTGAAGTCGGTTTCGCGCAGCAGGCTCCACATCAAGCGATCCAGGTCGGCTTTGGACGGATCGACATCGTCCACCGGTTCCGTTGTAATCAGCTTCAAGAGGTCCATTCTATCTTGGGAAGAGTCGACATGATCCATCGGTTCCATAAAAATCAGCCCTCCGTATTTTGCTGATCACGCTTCTTAATAAATGGATTTGGTGGCGGTTCTAAGGGAGAAAAACCATATTCAAATTCTTTAGCGGTTCAGCAGTTCAACGATTCTATCAGCAATCAACGTCGTAAATTCATTGCGCTTGGCATCGTCGAACAGGTCGAACCATGATTTGTTGCATTTTTTGAAATCCGGCAATTCTTCTCCGCCGTACTTGTCCTTCAGACTTCCGTACCATCTATCAATCACATCCAATTTGACAAACCAGCAATCGGCATCATGATCGATTTCCTCTTCCTTGATGTTTAACAGTTCGCAAATTTTCTGATGAGAGAGATATTTCTTGCCATCCGCCGCGCACTGAAAATAAGATACGTAGAAGCTGTTATCCAGTTCTGCCCTGACCACAAGAGGGATGCCGTGCGTGGCCTCATGGTACACGAAGCTAATGCCTGGGTAGGCATTTTTTTGCAAGGAATAATACCGAGGGAGGCGGGTCTTGTTTTCATAATCGAAATCATCGATCACGCGCGGCTGATTTTTGATTTCCGTCACTTTTGATATGATTTCGCGGAAAACCGTGCGCAGCAAATCCTCTTTCATGTTGCCCATCGCAGCATAAATTTTCTCTGCACTCTGAAAATTATCGAACGACTTTTTCAGCACGGCCTCGATGCCTTTCTGTTCTTCGTCATTCATGATACCGCAAACCTCCTCCATCGCCTGTTTGATCTGCAAGATGGATTCACGCAGTCGCGTCGTGTCGAGAACCGCTTTCGCACACGTATCGAGCCACGGAATGATGTCCGCAGCGAATGATAACGGAACCACATGAAGCCCGGTCGCAGCGCCTGTACTGTAGGAAGAGGGTGGATGCCCGTCCAAGGTCAAGTAGTACATCGCGGCATCTTCGCCGTCCGGTGCTTTTGCATAGGCAAAGTAATCCTTGCACTGGTCTTCCTGATCGCCGGCATAGATTTTGACCTCGATAGGAAAGGCGTAAGCACCGACCTCAAGAAACAGATCAATCCGCCGCTGGTCTTTGATTGAATACTCGCGATACACGTGCGATGCAGCAATTTCTGCTTCCGAAAACGACTTCCCGAGCACCTCTTGATAAAACAGCTTCAGGAATTTCGTCCCCTGCCCATGAGAGCCCTGCGGAGACAACAGTTCATAAAGCAGCCGACACATCTTCACCTCGTCCGTATCTGCGCCAAGCACCTGCAGGAGATTGAACCCATATCCCTTGTACTGCCGCAAGAGCTCGCTCCGCTGCCTTACGGCCGTGATGTCAGCGAGCATCGCCGACAAGGCAAGCTGATCCATAAATGCACCCCTCCTTAATTTCCATCGCAGATTTCCTGCGCCATCCGGCAGAGCTTTTCTGCCATACTTTCGTCTTCAGGTCCAAAAACACGTGCGACTTCGCGTCTGGCTTTTGTTATATCCGTGAAACGCACAATACGCGCGAACCGTTTTGCGTGACGCTGATCGTAGTCTTTTGCGACGGACGATGAAATGCTCTTAGCATCACCTGTCGCGTCCACAACCGTTTGGCCAAACCGCTGCTCCATTTCATGCTCGTCAGCCATGTTCAGAAAGCGGCGCAAATCTTCATCCTCTAGGCATCGCTCTGCGATTTTCGTCGTGTCCTCCACAGCTTCCGGGCAGTCTCGGAACAAGCGCCTCATTTCTTCCGCGCCCTTCCCGTCATATTCCTTGCTTGGGAACGACATCCTATCTTCGTCCTGCATCGTGCATCCTTGCTGCAAGCAGAGCAGCAGATCGTGAAACGGCTGGTCTTCTTGCAGCGCATAATGCACATCATTCGTCGCTACCAGTGGTGCGCCGCAGGTCTCGCTCAATTCCAGCAGCCGCTTCGTAATCATATCTTCTTCCAGCAAGCCGTGGTTCTGAACTTCGAGATAAAAATTCTCTTTTCCAAAAATCTCCTGATATTCTCGCACGGCTTCCCCAGCTCGCTGTTCGTCGCCAAAAATTGACAATCGTGGGATTTCGCCAGCCAAGCAGCCGCTAAGAGCAATGAGCCCGGACGCACGGATGCGCAGATCTTTTTTTGTCACCGCACCTTGTTCATTTGCCATCCCGACGAGTTCTTGCAAATGATGCAAGCCCTTGATATTGGCAACGAGCAGTACAAGATGTGTGATGGACGAGTGTCCGCCGAGTTCCGCTTCGACATTCAGTTCACAGCCAATGATAGGACGAACGCCAACGGCTTTAGCGGCTCGCAAAAAAGCAGGGACGCCGCGCAGCGTATTGTGGTCGGTGATGGCAAGTGCCGAACTGCCCTTCCTTTTTTGCTCCAGCAAGAGCTCCATCGGGCTGCTGGCAGCGTCCAGCAGGCTGTAATGTGTATGGCAATGCAGCTCCACATACTCCATAGAAAGCCCCCCCTCGTGACGATGGCTTATTTCTACAACCATCGTCCAAAATCCTTTTTGCTCCCGTGCTTCGGGAGATTTTTTATATCGTGATGATAGCACATGACTGCGGACAAATGTGGGATATGTGATATGTTACGATAACATCATCAAAGCAAGGAGGTGGCTCTGCATGAGAAAAATCGCGGCTTTTTACGCAGATACGCATCGCGAGGCGCAGGCCGTTCTGAAACATATCGACGGCGATGTGCTCGAAAAGATGGACTTTTATCTGGATGCCGTCGGCTGCCGGGAAAATCCAGAGGAGCACTCGTGTGAATACGCGTTCCGCGAGTTCTGCTATGGGTCTCCGAAGACGAAGAAGCAACTCGTCATCCATGATTTCGTCGCGCCGATGGACAAAGAGATTGTCGTTCCTTCCCTCACCTACAACTATCGTTCCAATCTCGAATTGGAGCTTGGACAGGCCGGCCTCGGTGTCGTGCTGCTGCCATCGCACCGTCTCGAAACGCATCGATATTACGACGAGATTCTGGAGCCGCTGCGCCGTTGGGATTGGAGCGTCATATTGCTCGTGCTGCTTCCAATGAACGCTCGATGGGAGGACATTTCTCGCATGGCGTTCTATCTGAAAAAATACGATCGCATCCACTACGCATTTTGCCCTTGGCAACCCCATAGCCTCACGAGCACAGAACAACGCCGCCATCTGGGGGCGCTTCTCACCGAGTTCCTGCGTCAGACCATCCTGCTCGTTGGAAGGGGCGGAAATCTCTACGATGGCTATGCAGGCATCACAGCATTCTTCGATCACATGGATTTCCTGTGCTACGGAAACGTGAGCTCTGAGCGAGGAAAACGCTACGCCGCGCTTCCCAGTCTTTCTGGAGAACAGCAGACATTCCTTGGGATGAAAGCATGGGAATTTCGACAGATGGACAATGAATAACGTGCGATTTTGTTGATTCATAGGATTTCGCGTTGTTATCGTCGAATGTTACAAAAGAATTTTGAGATTGCGTTATCGTACCTCACGTTTGATGATGACAAACAGCCGGCACCGCGCAGGAAGGATGCGAATCAAGATCGACACTATGAACCTTTTGGGGGTGAGACCAATGAGAGAAGAATTTATCATGAAGCAAACTGCGTTTCGAGCAAACACGTTCCATCTAGGCTTTGTGGGCTTTGATCGCGCTGGATGCCAGTTCGTCCAGAAATGCCGTGAAGCCATCGTAGAGCAACATAAACGGGTGGTCAATTTCAATGAGTTTTCCAACTGGCAGATCTCGTCAGAACCAGCGAAAGACTGTTTTTGCATCGTCGCAGCCATCGGAACGGAAACAACAGCAGAACAGCTCTCTGCGTTATTTTCGGATTCTCCTTCCTGCGACTGGAAGATTGTGATCGTCCCACAGGATGCCTGGACAGAAGCGAAGGCCGAGACATGGCATCAAATGGCAGATACCGTGCTCGTCATCGGCCAGATACCTACGGGAGCCGCAGATTTTTGCACGCTGCTCTCCACAGCTTTCCTGCCCGGCTTGATTGGCCTCGATTATGAGGATTATCGAACGACCCTTTCCGATGCGACCGCAACCGGCTATCTTCTTCATGGTGATGCAAACGGTATCGCTGCGGCCACGCAAGCACTCGTAAAGCAGCCAGGAGCGACGAGATTGGCACAGACGAAACGAGCCGTGTTCGCGGCGCGCGTCGAAGTGGATACAGCCATTTACGATCTTTTCGAGGCCATGAAGCTTCTATCGGATCAGCTTCCAGATACCGCCAACTGGATTGACGGCGCCGTCCCATTGAAAGGCATGGAGAATCAAGCATCGGTCTGCTGCATCATCATGCTCTGAAATGGGGGAATCTGTCGATGCGCAGGAAAT
>ONJV01000149.1 GCA_900318215.1 uncultured Veillonellaceae bacterium | reverse complement strand
GCCTCGTTTCGAGTTATTTGTTGTTGCAGACTTATTGTACTTCGAAAGGCGCGTCATGCGTCATTTTATTTTTCAGGGCTCAAAAGTTGTAAACTGCTGACGAGTGATTAGAAGTATTCTTTTTTCATCCAGCCGAACAAGTCCGCAGCAGCGTTGTTTTCGTTGCCCTCGCCCCGTAGCCGCGACTGCGAACAAATCTTCGCGCCCACCGAAAGGAGCTTTCCCCATATGCTCATCCCCCAATCCGACATCACCGACCTCTGCCGCATCCTCCGCGAGGCCGGCGCCCGCATCGTCTTCACGAACGGCTGCTTCGACATCCTCCATGCCGGCCACGTCCGCTACCTCGCGAAAGCGAAGTCGTTCGGCGACGTGCTCGTGCTCGGCCTCAACACCGACGCCTCCGTGCGCGAGAACAAAGGGAAGGCTAGGCCCATCAACAGCGAGCTCGACCGCGCGGAAGTCGTTGGCGCGCTGAAATCCGTCGACTACGTCGTCCTCTTTGGCGAGAAAACCGCCGAAGAAATCATCAAGAAAGTCCGCCCCGACGTCTATGTCAAAGGCGGCGATTACACGCTGGACACCCTCCCCGAGGCGAAAATCGTCCAGTCCTACGGCGGCCGCGTCGAATTCGTCGACCTCGTTGCTGGCCGCTCCACGACGAACGTCATCGAGAAAATCCGAAAAGAAATGGAAGGGAACCGCGGATGACCCCGAAAAACATCCTCATCATCAAGCTCAGCTCCATCGGCGACGTCGTGCACGCCTTGCCCGTCAGCTACGAGCTCAAGCAAAAATGGCCTGACTGCCGCATCACCTGGGTTGTCGAGCCCGCCTCGCGCGGCATCGTCGAAATGGACGCCTGCGTCGATGACATCATCATCTTTGAAAAGCAGGCTTTCCGCTCGGTCGGCGGCTTCCTTCATCATTTCGGCCCGCTCAAGCGCGCCATCCAGAGTCGCCGCTACGACCTCGTGCTCGACCTCCAGGGCCTCTTCAAATCCGCTGCCATCGCGTATCTTGCCAAAGCGCCGAAAGGCCGCAAGCTCGGCCCCGTCGACATGCGCGAAGGCAGCGACCACGTCTCGCGCCCCGTCCGCGGCCCGCATGCGAAGGGCCACGTCATCGAACGCTATCTCGACGTCGTCCGCTCCATCGGCTGCAACGTGCCCTACGCGCCGGACGGCAGTGCCGTCCATTTCCCCATCGAGGTCCCGACCGAAGCCGTCGCCGCCGCCGCCGCGCGCTTCCGACAGGCTGGCGCCGACATGAAGACCCCCTACATCACCATCCCCATCGGCGCGAACTGGCCGACAAAGCGCTGGCCCGAGGAAAACATCGCGGCCTTCGCGAACCTGCTCTACGATTACGAGCTCATCCCCGTCCTCGTCGGCGGCGGCCCCGTGGACGAGGCCCGCGCCGCACGCATCACGGGCCTCATGGACATCCCGCCCGTCGAACTTGTCGGAAAGCTCACATTCCCCGAACTCGCGGCCGCCTTCCAGCACGCCGCCGCCACCGTCGGCCCCGACACCGGCATCTGCCACCTCTCCATCGCCCTCGGTACGCCCACCCTCATGCTCATGGGCCCCACCATCCCCGAACGCACCGGCCCCTACGGCCCGACCGGCCACCTCCTCATGGCCAGCCACCACTGCGTGCGCTGCTTCAAGAGAGCCTGCCCGAAAGGTCTCGATTGCCTCGCCGACATCACAGCCGAGCAGGCGTGGAGGGAAACCGAGAAGATATTGAGGTGAGATGCATTCTGTCGCACCCGCGGAAGTTTTGTCGTGTGTTCTTTCATGGTCGTACAGGGGACTCCCACCACCGCTTCGCGGTCCCCCTCCCTCTGAGAGGGAGGCTTCAGTAGGAGTGCCGTTTGGAAATAAAAGGTGCGTTGTTTCCGTTGCCCTCACCCCTCCGCCCCGAGCACGAAAAAAATCTTCGCGACCACAAATTTTCCTAGAAAAGAGCCACCCATGAATATTTTTTCTCGTTTTCCATCTCGTACCGCACTTTTTTTCGCAAGCCTCCAGCGCGACCTGCGTCTTTTTATTTTCATGCTGGCGCTCGTCTGCATTTACCGTGCGATTTTCATGTTCGGCCTCTCGAATTTTATCAGTGAAACGACGCCGACATCGGAAATTGCTCTCGCGAATTTTATCGGCCTGCGCCTGTCGCTGAAAACGGCGGGATGGTGCGCAGCATTTGTATTTTTATTTGCATCGCTGCCGACAATTTTTTTTCCGCGCCGCGCGATTTTTTTTGACCGCCTGCGTCTTTTTTTCGGCGGCATTGAAAGTTTTATTTTTTCCGTTTTATTTTTGGCGCGCTTTCCGTTTTATCGCGAATTTCACTGCACGTATAATTCGCAGGTTATGGCCGGAGCGAATGACGATTTATCTTCCGTTTTTTGGATGATGGTGCAGGAATACGGTCTCGTCTGGCGGCTCGCCGTCGCGATTTTTTTGACGGTGCTGCTGACGCTCGCGCTCAAAAAAATTCTGGAATTTCGTACGCTGCCGCTGCCACGATTTTTTGACGGCCGGCCGCTGATTTTTGCTGTCGCATTTTTGCCCGTCTTCGCCGCTTTTTTTCTTTTTGTCCGTTTCGGTGGCGCATTCACGTATGGCGGCGGCGTGAATTGGGAGAGCGCGGGTGTCACGAGCGACGATTTCCTCAATGAATGTATCCTCGACGACGGCCAGGCCATGTACCGCGTGCACGAGATGGACGAGCGCATGAAGCGCGGCAGCATCGAGGGCGTCGAAAAAGAGCGCATCCGCGAATTCGCGCAGCGCGCGGCGGGGCACACCGACCTCGCGGCAGACGACCTTGCACCCTACCTCCAGCGCACGGCGAAAGGCCCGCATATGGAAAAGCCGCGCCATATCTTCATCATCCTCGGCGAAAGCTGGGCGCGCTGGCCGGAGCTCCCGAAATACGAAGGCCTCCATGCGATGGACGGCCTGAAGTCCCTCGCCGCCGCGCCAAACGGCTACGAGAGCGCCGCGTTCGCGCCGAACGGCGATTTCACCTCCGTCGCGCTCAATGGCATCATCACGGGCCTTTCCGAAATGGGCGTCCGCGTCAACTACCAGCCGCGCAGCCTCCGGGACGTCTATCCGACCGCGCTCGCGCCGCAGATGAAACGCCTCGGCTATGGCGTCGATTTCTGGTACGGCGGCGTGCCGAGCTGGGACGGCATGAACCGCCTCGCGCTCGCGCAGGGCTTCGACCATTTTTATGGCTATCCCGACTACCACGCGCCGAAGCAGACGACCTGGGGCACGGACGACGAGCACCTCTTCGCCGCGCTCTACGACCACCTCGCAGGCGAAGACCCGACCGTCCACGTCGTCATGACCGTCTCGAACCATCCGCCCTATACCATCGACGTCGCATCGCTCGGCTACGACCTCGAACAGGCCAAGCGCATCACGCACGAAATGCCCGATGTCGATAACCCCGACCAGCTCGCGCTCGAAGTCGGCCACATCTGGTACATGGACAAGATTGTCACGGATTTCGTCAAGAAAACCGAGGCACAGTACCCCGACTCCCTCTTCATCATCACCGGCGACCACGCCGTCCGCACGAATCCGAGCAACCACCCGACCATGTACGAACACGACGCCGTCCCCTTCGTGATTTACGGTGCCGGCGTCACGAAAGACATCCTGCCAGAAAACGCCATCGGCGGCTGCACGAGCATCCTCCCGACCCTCATGGAGCTCATCGCGCCGCAGGGATTCGAATATTACAGCATCCTGCCGAGCATGACCGAAGGGCAGCAGACCGCCAGCTTCAACACGAATATCTGGATTACGGACAAAGCCGTTGGCAGCACGCGGAACGACAACACCGAGCCAAGACCCGACGTCAACGCCCCGTTCGACCCCGCAACGGAACGCCAAAAAGCCAGTGAATGGCTGCCACTGGCACGCACCATCTCGTGGTGGATGGCAGTGAAGGGAACGAAGCTGGAGTAAAAAAGGTGGGGACTTTAGCAACGCCTGCATATATGTTCGGCTAATGCACCTTACTACTCCCACCACCACTTCGCGGTCCCCCTCCCTCTAGAGGGAGGCTTCGGGAAAAGTGACGTTTTGCAATGGCAAGAGATGTTGTACTTATGAGCAACGTTTATTTCTGCGCGAATACTGCCTGTCCTTTGTATGCTGTACATTTTCTCCGCGTTCCAAAATCTCCCCTTCCGAGCGAAGATGGCCTTTCGCTTCGCGAACTTGGCAGTATCTTCGGGCGGAGGGGATGAGCCATAAGGAAACTTTTAGCTGTGCGGACGGTAGGGCGTGTATTTATTTATCGTCCGAACAATCTGTTAGAAGTATACTGATATTATCTTACTTGGCAAGTCCGCAGCAGCGTTGTTTCCGTTGGCTCATCCCCGTAGCCACGAGCAAGAATCTATCTCCGCGACCACGAAAGGACCATCTTCATGCCCTATAAATCCATCCTCGTCATCAACACGATGCACATCGGCGACCTCCTCCTGATCACGCCCGCCCTCCGCACGCTCCGTGCGAACTACCCGCAGGCGCGCATCACGCTCCTGACGGACAAGACCCTCGCCGACCTCGTGCGTGAGAACCCCTGCATCGACGAATGTCTTACCATCGACAAGCACGGCGCGGACAAGGGCCTCTTCGCCCTCTGGCGCTTCATCTGCCGCCTGCGCGCGCGCCATTTCGACCTCGTCATCAACCTCCATCGCAACGAGCGCTGCTCCGCTATCACCGCCTTCTGCGGCGCGCGCGAGCGCATCGGCTACGCCCAGCCCGGCTTCGGCCATTTCTACACGAAATGTTATCCGAACCTCGCGATGGCCGACACGCCGAAAGAGCTCGCGACAAAGCACCAGGTCACCGTCCATCTCGAAATGCTCCAGAAAGCCCTCGGCCTGACGACCATCGACGACCGCGGCCTCGAAATGAAGATTCCGGCCGAAGCTGAAACCGAAGCCGCACGCCTCTGGCAGAAGATGCTGGATGAAACGGCAGCAGCTGCCCCGATGTCCAGCGGCGAGCAGCCGCGTCCCGTCATCGCCTTCAACATCGGCGCGAGCTGGGCCACGAAGCGCTGGATTGACACCTACTTTGCCCAGTGCGCCGACCAGCTCATCGGAGAAGGCTGTGCCGTCGCCTTCTTCGGCGGCCCGACCGACGTCCCCATCGTCGACGCCTGCCTCGCACAGATGCGCGAAAAAAACAGCCCGCACTGCCATATTTTCACCGGCAAAGTCACCCTCGCCGTCCTCGCAGGCCTTCTTTCCCACTGCGCGCTCATGCTCACGACCGACTCCGGCCCCATGCATATCGGCGTTTCCCAGAATCTCCCCCTCGTCACCATGTTCGGCGCGAGCCCCGTCCCGACCTTCTACCCCTACGACGCCCGCGACGTCCTGCTCAAAACCCCCGAACCATGCCATCCCTGCGGCATCCACGACTGCCCGAAATCGGGCGAAGACCACATGGCCTGCATGAAACATATTCCCGTCGCGGAAGTCATGAAATACGTGCACGAGCTGCTTGAAACGTATGGCGGGAAAGCGGCAAGGGAACTGCCGAGGGAGAACGCGGACGAAAAGGGAAGACACGCGTGCCGGATTGTGGAGCTTTGAGATTGCAACTTCAGCCTCCCTCCAAGAGGGTGATGTCATTAAGTTAAGCGATGAAGTCATTCAAACTCCAGCCTCCCTCTAGAGGGAGGGGGACCGCGAAGCGGTGGAAGGAGTAGTAAGATGCTGGAGACTGACTGAAATGCAAATGTTGCTAGAGTCTTTAGCAGCATTTGCAAAAATGTTTGGCCACAGCATCCTACTACTC
>ONJV01000032.1 GCA_900318215.1 uncultured Veillonellaceae bacterium | reverse complement strand
CTCTGGGCCGTGCAGACGGGCCTCGTCCATGCGGAGATTGAAAAATGAGCGGGCGCTGGCGGATTGTCCTGACGCCGCTCGTCATTCTTTTTTGCGCGGCATGCCTCTGCTACGCCCTGCGGCCGACACCGCATGTCCTGCGCGTCGGCATCTTCGTCGGCAGTCCGTGGGGCGTGCCGGGCGGCGACATCTACGGCATGCTCGACGAATCGATTGCCGCGTTTGAAGAAGCGCATCCGGGTGTCGAAGTGACGTATGTGAGCGGCATCTCGCGCGACGATTACAGCGAATGGCTCGCCGAGCGCTTCCTCGCAGGTGACGAGCCCGACGTCTTCCTGCTGCTGCCCGAGGATTTCGAGCTCTACGCCGCGCAGGGGGCGCTGCTGCCGCTTGCGCCGCTCGAAAAAGACGATGCAGCCTTTGACGCCAGCGCTTTTTATCCCGCCGCCTTTGCATATGGCCAGTACGACGGCGAGAGCATGGCGCTGCCGCTCGCCTGCATGACGCGGCTCATGTTTGTCAACAAGACGCTGCTCGCGCGCGAGGGCATCGCCATGCCCGAAGGTCGTTGGACGTTCGACGACTTCTACCGCATCGCGGCCGCCGTCACGCGCGACACGGATGGCGATGGCACGCTCGACCAGTTTGGCGTTTACGATTATGATTGGCAGCTCGCGGCCACGGCGACGGGTGCACAGCTCTTCCGCGACGACGGCCGTGCCTCGTATTTCGCCGCGCCCGAAGTCGAGCAGGCCGTGCGCTTCTGTATGAAGCTCTCGGCGCTCACGCGCGGCCATCAGGTCACGCCGCGCGACTTCGACCTCGGCCGCGTCGCGTTCCGCCCGTTCTCGTTCGCCGAATACCGCACGTACAAGCCCTATCCGTGGCGCATCAAGAAATACATGAATTTCGAATGGGACTGCATCCCGCTCCCCGAACAGCCAGGCGGCACGCCGCACGCCCCGCTCGGCGTCCTGCTCGCGGGCATCTCCGCGCGCACGCACGAAAAAGCGCTCGCCTGGGCGTTCCTGCGGGACATCACGACGGGCGACGAATCGCAGAAGAGCGTCCTCGCGCATACGCAGGGCCTTCCCGCCAAGCGCGGCATCCTCGAAACCGCCGCGCCCGCCGACGTCTTCGGCGAAGGCGTCACGGCCTCGCTCACGCCCGCGCTCCTCGGCGAGACGCTCGACCACGCCGTCACAGCACCGAAATTCAAACGCTACGAAGGCGCCATGCTCCTCGCCGACACCGAGATTGCAAAGCTCGTCCACGGCACCGTTTCATTCGACAACGCATTGAACCGCCTGCAGAAAGAAGTCAATGCGTATCTGCAGCGATGACAAAAGAGCCTCTTCCGTCTGTCAGTATGGACGGAAGGGGCTCTTTTGGGGCGTATGGGGAAGGGATTCATGCGAGGAGGCTGTCCTGGTAGAGGGCGCGGAGATCTTCCCGCGTCGTGTCGATGATGGCGCCGTGGCTGTTCTTGCTGGCAAAGGCGTAGGGCACGTAGCGGTCGATTTCCTCTGTGGTGAAGGGTTCCTTTTTGCCAATCAGCGCGTCGATCATCGCATGGAATGCGGCGAGGTCGTGCTGGCCGGTCGCAGAGAGGATGGGGGCCGTGACGCCCGGGGCGCGGTGCTCGAGGAAGTCGAGATATGTGGCGAGCGTGAGCGCATTGGCGCGGCCGTGGTCGATGTGGCGGAAATATGTCAGCGAATATCCGAGCGCGTGGACGATGTTCGTCGCGGTGTGCGCGATGGCGATGCCGCCTGTGAGGGACGCGTAGAGCAGGCGCGTGCGGTCGTCCATCGTCAGCGTGCCATCTGCGAGGGCCGCCCGCGTCTCGGCGAACGCGCGGATTCCGCTTGCGGCCAGGGCGGAGATGAGCGGCGTGCGGCGCGCCGAGAGCATGCTCTCGATGTTGTGCGAGAGCGCGTCGAGCGCGGTGTTCACCGTCGTGCGATGCGGCAGCTGTGCTTGGTACTTCGGATCGAGCAGTGCGACTTGCGGAAAGAGCAGCGGCGTCGCGATGGAGCGCTTCGTCTGCGCCTCGTCATCGCTGAGAATGGCGTACGGCGTGACTTCGCTGCCGGTGCCCGACGTCGTCGGGATGTGGATGAGCGGCAGCGCGGCGGTGTAAGGGCCGGTGAAGAGCTGGTCGCGCGTGAGCGGTGAAGCGGCGAGGAGCGCGATGGCCTTGCCTGCGTCCATCGGCGATCCACCGCCGATGGCGATGACGAAGTCTGCGCCAGATTCTTTTGCGAGGCGTGCTCCTTCATAACACGTCGCGATGCCGGGGTTGCTCGGCACGGCGTCGTAGAGGACGTAAGGAATCTGGTGCTGCGCGAGTGCCGCGACGACGTCATCCTGCGCGCCATTCCGCTTGGCGGACGTGCGTCCGGTGACGATCATCGCTTTTTTTCCGCGTGCGAAGAGCGCGGCATGATGCGCGACGGCATCAGTTTCCAGGAAGACCTGGGTGGGCAGGGAAAAATGAATCGGTGACATGGAATCGCTCCTTTCGTGCTTCTCGTGCTTCGGCTGCTGCCTTGTGATTTGGATGTATGGCTCAAAGTGTACGGCCTGTATGACTGGATGTCAAATCAAAAAGAACGATTCGGGAATCTGCACAGAAATCATCGTGCAAGATTGTGCAGGCGTTCTTACAACAGGTCACATGTATACACACGAAGACAAAGTGCATGTCACAGGAAATGTGGTATGATAGATATATCTTTGTTTTTTCGGAGGTGACATTTATGGCAGTGACTTGTCAAGAGTTATTGCAAATCTTTGCAGCGCAAAAGTTGAAGCTTTGCGCTGGTGGAAGCGGCCTCGGGCATGCTGTGAGATGGTTCCACGCCATCGAATCCGTGGAGGATACGGAGTTTTTGCAGCCCGATGAAATCGTGTTCTTTACCGGCGTCTCGATCGGCGATGATGATGCGGCGTTCCAGGCGCTTTTGCGCGGCATTCTCATGCATCACGGCGCTGGCATTGTCGTGAATCTTGGAAAGTATATCCATGGGATTTCGGAGGCCGCCTGTGCTTTTGCGGAGGCAGAGGCGCTGCCTCTCTTTGTGCTGCCGTGGTCCGTCCGGCTCGGCGGCGTGACGCAGGCGCTCGGCACGCGGATTCTTTCCGAGCGGGCCAAGGAGAAGAATATCCGCGGCCTCATCAAGAAATGCCTGTTCTCGTCACCTGGCAAGGCCGCGATGCTCGATTTATCGCTGCTCTACCATCGCGGCCTGCCGTCGCGCATCCGCGTGCTGGCGATTGCATTCCGCGATTTTCCGCAGGAGCAGGCGGCCCTCGTGGAGCGCGTCGAATCCGCAGCCGAGCGCGTGTTGCGCGAGGCAAAGGCACCTACGCTCTACACATGGAATGGCAACGAGATGCTCTGCCTGCTGCCGCCTGATTGCGATGCATGCAGCCTCGCGGAAAAGCTCACAGCTTCATGGGCAGAGACCGGCCTCGTGGCAGATTACGGACTCGGCAGTGTCGTGGAGGACGTCCGCCTGCTCTCGCAGAGCCACCAGGAAGCGCATTTCGCGCTGCGGATTGCGCGGGGGATGCCGCAGCATTTTGCAACGTATGAAGATGCTGGTGTCTTCCGCCTGTTTGCCCGCATGGAGGATGACATCCTGCTCAGCACGTATGCTGAGGAGTCTCTGGCAGCGCTTTCCGCATACGACCAGAAGAATCATACCGCATTCACGCAGACGCTCGATGTCTATCTCATGGAGAACGAGGATACGGCGGCGACGTGTGCCCGCCTCTTCATCCATCGCAATACGCTGGCGTACCGTCTGAAACGGATCGAGGAAATCACGGGGCGCAGCATGGGGAGCGCGGATGCGCGCCTTGACTTCCGCCTCGCGTTCAAGATTCGCAAGTACCTCGCCTTGATGTCCGAACAGCAAGGGCTTTGTGCAAACTGACGAAAAGAAGGCGGAGCGCTTCGGCGGTTCTCCCGTAGACGGCAGCCGGCCATCCTGCTAGACTGTGAAGTGTCGAAAGCAAGACAACAGAACATGTTTCAGGAAGCAACGAAGCTGCCGCCACGGGAAGAGGTCTCCTCGTCTCGGGCGGCTTTTTGCATGAAAAGAGGAGGTACCGCCATTGTACACGGCAGAAGAAATCCGAGACAAGACACGCGCCTATACGCTTACGACCTGGTCGAAACAGGGGAACCGCAATCCCATCGTCATCGAGAAGAGCGAGGGCATCTATTATTGGGACAAGGAGGGCAAGCGCTACACGGACATGTCATCGCAGCTCGTCAATATGAACCTCGGCCACAGCTGCCAGGACATCATTGATGCGATTCACGCACAGGCAGACCGCTACTGCTTCATCTCGCCGGCCATCGCCAATGAACCGCGCGCGCTGCTGGCCGAAAAGCTCGTGAGCCTCCTGCCGGACAACTTCGGCAAGATTTTCTTTACGAATGCGGGCGCGGATGCAAATGAGAACGCCATCAAGATTGCGCGTCTCTATACGGGACGCAAGAAGGTGTTCAGCCGCTATCGGAGCTATCACGGTTCTTCGTTCGGTGCGGGCAACCTCACGGGCGAGCCGCGCCGCTACCCTCTGGAGCCGGGCATCCCGGGGTTCGTGAAGTTCTTCGATCCCTATGTCTATCGCGAGAAAATCCGGTTCGCATCGGAAAAGGAGGCGGCCGCGTTCTACGTCGCAAAGCTCCGCGAGCAGGTCATCTACGAGAATCCGGACGAAGTTGCGGCCATCGTCGTCGAGACAATCACGGGCTCGAACGGCGTCATCATCCCGCCCGAGGGATACCTGCCGGGCATCCGCAAAATCTGCGACGAGTTCGGCATCGTGATGATCTGCGACGAGGTCATGGCAGGCTTCTGCCGGACGGGCAAGATGTTCGCGTTCGAGAATTTCGGCGTGAAGCCCGATCTCGTCAGCTTCGCGAAAGGTGTGACCTGCGGCTATACGCAGCTCGGCGGCGTCGCCGTTTCCTCGAAGATTGCGGAGTATTTCGACGACCATTTCCTCTCGTGCGGCCTCACGTACAGCGGCCATCCGCTCTCGTGCGCGGCCGGGCTCGCCTGCGTGAACGCCTATGAGAAATATCATATCCTCGACAAGGTCGCAAAGACGGGCAAGGTGCTCGGCGAGATTCTCGAGGAATTGAAGAAAAAGCACGCCTGCGTCGGCGACGTGCGTTACAAGGGCCTGTTCTCCGCCATCGAGCTTGTGAAGGACAAGGAGACGCGCGAGCCGCTCGTCGCTTATGGCCGCGACCCGGAAGGCATCATGCCGGGCATCATCGGCGAGCTGAAGAAGCGCGCGTTCATGACGTACTCGCACGAGAACATGATCATGGTGGCGCCGCCGCTCATCATCACGGAGGAGCAGCTGCGCGAAGAGATGGCGAAGATGGACGACGTGCTCTCGCTCGTCGATGCGAAATACTGCTGAAGCAGGAATGAAGCGGTTTTGTGGCGAATCTTTCCGAAACACGGTTTTGGAGGGGAGGTCCTGTCATGGAACCATCGGCAAGAGATGTCCAGCTGGCCGTCGGGCGCGTCCTGCGCCGGAGGCCGGAGAACTGGCGGAAGAATGTCGCAGCATATGTGAACCTCGTGGAAGAGGCAGACCAGCTGCTGGCGGCGCTCCCACTCGATGCGTTTGAAGCGGTGTTTCCCGAAAAGGGGAACTGTACCGTCAAGGCGCGCTGGGAGGTCATCTGGCTGCGCGAGGCGAATCCGGGAAAGACGGTCGGCGCCTTCGGCCTCGATGCGTTCCTGCATGCCTACCGGATCAATGAAGACATTCGGACGTATACGCGGCTGCATGATTTCGTGCAATCCATCCTGCGGCCGCGAAATGTAGCGGCGCGCGTGCAGACATTGTTCTTCCGTGCCTGCAACATCGTGCCATAAAAAAGAATCATATCAATCTTCAAAAAGAGCAACGGAGCTCGCCAAAACGCAGGTCATCACTCTGCGCGTCGGCGGGCTCTTTTGATGAAAAGGAGGCAGACCTCTATGAAGACGCAAAGGAAAATCGAAGGGCTCTATGAGCTCACGTCGGATGCGCATGATTCCATCCGCAGCAGCCCTTATTATAATGAAGATCTCGCGCCGACGCAGGTCGAGAAGCGCACCTGGACGACGTACAGCATGGCGACGCTCTGGATTGGCATGAGCATCAGCACGTCGGCCTACATGCTGCCAGCCAGCCTCGTGGCCGTCGGATTCTCCTGGTGGCAGGCCATCCTGACCGTCACGCTCGGCAACATCTTCGTCCTCGTGCCAATCATCCTCAACGCCCATGCGGGCACGAAGTTCGGGATCCCGTTCCCCGTGTTCGCGCGCCTCTCGTTCGGCGTGCGCGGCTCGAATATCGCGGCCATCGCGCGTGCCATCACGGGCGCGGGGTGGTTTGGCATCCAGTGCTGGCTCGGCAGCGAGGCGCTCAACAGCATCCTATCGACGTTCAGCTCCGGTTGGGCGGCCTGGGACTTCAACAGTGCAGCGGCCTTTGCCATGTTCTGGGCACTCAATGTCTACATTATTTACCGCGGCCCGGAGACCATCCGCTTCATGGAGTCCTGGGGCTCGCCGCTCCTCATCGTGCTGTGCCTCTCGCTGCTCGTCTGGTCAGTCAGCCAGGTCTTCGCGATGGGCAAAGGCTTCTCGGACATCCTGGCGAGCATGCCGACGACGATTGCGCCCGATGCGTTCTGGCCGACGTTCCTCGGCGGCCTCATGGCGAACATCGCCTATTGGGCGACGCTCGCACTCAACATCCCCGACTTCAGCCGCTATGCCAAGAATCAGTCGTCGCAGGTCAAGGGGCAGCTCATCGGCCTCGTCCCCGCGATGTTCGGTATTGCCGTCATCGGCACGATTGTCACGGGGGCCGTCTTCGTCACGACGGGCAAGATTATCTGGGATCCCGTGCAGGTCGTGGAGAACTCCGGCAATCCGATGATGGTGCTGCTCGGCGCCATCGGCCTCGTCATCGCGACGCTCACGACGAACATCGCGGCGAACGCCGTCGCGACGAGCAATGATATTTCCAACCTCGATCCGCATCGCATCTCGTTCCGCCGCGCTTCCCTCATCACGGGCGCGCTCGGCGTCATCATCATGCCGTGGAAGCTCCTGTCGAGCGCTGGTGCCTATGTCTTTGGCTGGCTTGGCACGTATGGCATGATCCTCGGCCCGCTCGCCGGCATCTTCATCGCAGACTATTATCTCCATCGCAAGATGCGCGTCGATGTGTTCGCACTCTATGCGGGCAGCAAGGACAGCCGTTATTGGTACACGGGCGGCGTCAATGGGCGCGCCGTCCTCTGCTGGGTGCTCTCCGCGCTGCCGGCGTTGCTCGGCACGTTCGTCCCCGCACTCTCGTTCCTCGCCAATATCGGCTGGGTGCTCGGCTTCGTGCTGGCGCTCGTGCTCTATCCGCTGCTCATGAAGAGCGAGAGGGGCTCGCTCCTCACGGAGGAAGAGGACGAGATCATCACGGAATATGGCGAGTCCGTCGTGCTCCCCGCTAAAGAAAGCGAAGGTGCAGGCGCCGTGGCTGGCGAGGCCATGCACGTCCGCAGCGAGTAAGGACGCCGTGCTGCATGCAGGAGAATCAAAGGAGGCTGTTTTATGGATATGGTGTTTCGTGGCGGCACGGTCGTCACATCTCATGCGCGTTTTCCAGCAGATGTCTATGTCAAGGGGGAAAAGATTGCGGCTATCGGCACGGACCTCGCCGTGCCGGAGGGGACGAAGACCATTGATGCGACGGGCAAGCTCGTGCTGCCCGGTGCCATCGATGCGCATACGCATCTCGAGTTCCCGTTCAATGGCACGACATCGGCGGATGATTATTTCGCCGGTACGCGGGCGGCGGCCTGCGGCGGCGTCACAATGGTCTTCGACTTCGTCACGCAGCGCAAGGGGCAGGGCATCCGCGAGGCCGTGCAGCCGCGCAACGCGCTCTGCGCGCCGAAAGCGTGCATCGACTATTCGTTCCATGTCGCTCTCACCGACCTCACGCCAGCCGTACTCGAAGAGTTCGCAGACGCGGCCGCGGCAGGGCTGCCGAGTTTCAAGCTCTACATGGTCTACAAGAAAGACGGCCTCATGATGAATGACGCCGATATCGTCGCCGCGCTCGAGCGGTCGAAAGAGACGGGGACGCTGATTGCCGTCCATGCGGAAAATCCCGACGTCATCGACCGCAACATCGATATCTTCCGCGCCGAGGGAAAGCTCGCGCCGTGGTATCACTACAAGAGCCGTCCCGAGGCCGTCGAGGCCGAAGCGGACATCCGTGCCATCCATTGGGCGAAAGCCGTCGGCGCGCCGCTCTACATCGTCCACCTCGCCAACGACGAGGGCATGAAGGCCGTGCGCGAAGCCGTGAACGAAGGGTATCCAATCTATGCCGAGACGTGCCCGCAGTACCTGCATTTCACTTGCGATGTCTACAAGCGCGACGATGGCAGGAATTTCATCTGCTCGCCGCCGATGAAGGGGCAGAAGAGCCAGGACGCCCTCTGGGAGGGCCTGAAAGAAGGCTATATCCGGACAGTTGCGACGGATCACTGCCCGTTCACGCAGGCGCAGAAAGATTGGGGCAAAGACGACTTCACGAAAGTCCCGAATGGCTGCATGGGCGTTGAAAACCTCTATCCCTATCTCCTGAGCGAGGCGACGCGCGGCCGTATTCCCTATGAAAAAGTCGTCGAGGTCTGCGCGGAAAATCCGGCAAAGATTTTTGGCTGCACGGAAAAGGGAGCGCTCGCGCCGGGGAAAGATGCCGACATCGTGCTCTACGATCCGACGATTCCGTTCACCATCACGAACGACAAGATGCATTCCGACTGCGACTATACAATCTGGGAGGGCACGGAGCTCTCGGGCTACATCACGGAGACGTATTCACGCGGCAAGCTCGTCTTCGAGGATGGCGCCTTCGTCGGAGAAAAAGGCTGGGGCAAGTTCGTCAAATGCGTGCCGCGCAAGGTCTGAAAGACATTTTCGGAAAGCACATTTCGCAAACAAGTACACGAAGAAGAGAAAGGAACAATATCATGGCAGATACAGAGTGGAAAGCAGGAGCAAAGAACGTCATCGGCTATCTCAAAGAACTTCGCAAGCTCACCGCAGATGCAGACGGTGCGCACCGCGTGGCGTGGACGCCGACGTGGGACAAGGCGCAGGCGTGGTTCAAGGAAAAGATGGAAGCTGAAGGCGCGGAAGTCAGCGTCGATTCCGCGAACAGCGTCTGGGCGAAGATTCCGGGCGAGACGGAGGAGGCCGTGCTGATTGGCAGCCATCTCGACTGCGTGCCGAATGGCGGCTGGCTCGATGGCGCGCTTGGCGTCACGGGCGGCATGGGCGCGATCTGCCGCTATGGGATTCATGGCAAGAAGCCGAAGAAGACGATCTACGTTGTGAGCTGGGCAGATGAAGAGGGCGCGCGCTTCGGCCGCAGCTGTATCGGCTCGTCGGCCGTCAGCGGTGCGCTCGATGTCGAGGAAGCGGCCAAGCTCAAGGACAACGATGGCATTTCCTTCGTCGATGCCCTGAAGCGCTATCATCTCGACGTGCATGATTTCCCGAAAGCGCGGGATGAATTCCTCGCGAAGAACATCAAGGAGTATCTGGAACTCCATATCGAGCAGGCGCCCGTGCTCGAGAGCCAGAAGAAGTCCGTCGCCTGCGTCTATGGCATCACGGGCTGCGAGCGCCAGTACATCACGTTCCACGGACAGCGCACACATTCCGGCGCGCCCATCCCGATGCGCCATGATGCCTTTCTGGCCGCGGCCGAGGCATCGCTGGCCTTCCGCGACATCGGCCTCAAGCATGATGCCTATTGCACGGTCGGCAAGGTCAGCGTCGCGCCGGACGTCGTGACGATTTCTCCGGATACGTGCACGATTTCGCTCGACCAGCGCTCCATCGACCCTGATGTTCTCGCGACCATCGTCAAGGAGGCAAAAGAGGCCTGCCTCGAGGCAGCAGAACACAACAAGGTGACAGTGACGTTCGAGCCGGTCTGGAGCATTCCGCCGACGATCTTTGACGAGCACCTCAAGAAGCTCTGCCAGGCAGCCGTCGAAGAGGAGACGGGCGAGCCGACGACGATGTTCTCCGGCCCGCTGCACGATGCGGCCGAGATGGCAAAAATCGTGCCGTCCATCATGATGTTCGCGATGTCGAGCCGCGGCCTCTCCCATTGCAAGGAAGAGGATACGCCGGAAAAGGACCTCGAACTGGCAATTGCCGCGTTCCTGCGCCTCGTTGACAAAGCCGTCGGCGAGTAAGACAGAACATGTGAGGACGTTGGGGGCTTCCTCATGCGCAGTGCGCATGGGAAAGCCCCTTTTATTGGATGGAATGATGAAACAGATGGAAGGTGAAGATGATGAAAGAACTCGAACTCTCGCGTGCCGTGACCGAAGAAGCGGCGCGCTGCCTGCTCTGCTATGACGCGCCATGCGCGGCGGCCTGCCCGCTCGGCCGTGCGCCCGACCGCCTCGTGCGCTCGCTCGTGCTCGGCAATCCGCTCGGCGCCATGCAGCAGGAACTTTCCGGCGCGTGCCCTGCCGACTGTGCGCGTCATTGCATGAAAGACTGCTTGCGCGCAAAGATCGATCTGCCGATTCGCTTATCGTTTTTGCGAAAAGCCCTGCGCGAAGCGGCGCAGAGCACATCCATCACAGCGATTGCGGCAAAGGAGGCGGCATCATGAAGGACTTGTCCAGCACATTCTGCGGCGTACCGTGCGAAAATCCCTTCTTTCTCGGTTCGGCCTGCATCACGGCAACGGAAGACATGTGCGCTCGCGCGCTGGAAGCAGGCTGGGGCGGCATCGTGTTCAAGACCATCGGATTCTATCGGGCGCACGAAGTTTCGCCGCGCTTTGACGCCGTCCGCACGGGGAGCGGTCATTTCGAGAGCTTCCGCAACCTCGAGCAGATTTCAGACAAGGCGCTCGATGAAAACCTCAAGGCACTGGCGCATCTGAAGCAGCGCTTCCCGGACAAAGTCATCGTGGCGTCCATCATGGGGGAGACGGAGGAAGAATGGGAAAAACTCGCCCGCCTCGCGGAGGAGGCGGGCGTCGATCTCATCGAATGTAATTTTTCCTGTCCGCAGATGGCAGCCGAGGCGATGGGCGCGGATGTCGGCGTCAATGCAGACCTTGTCGGCACGTTCTGCCGCGCCGTGCGGCGCGGGACGCAGCTGCCGTTCCTCGCAAAGATGACGCCGAACATCACGGACATCACGCTGCCAGCACGCGCAGCTGTGGCGGGCGGAGCTGATGGTATTGCTGCCATCAATACGGTGAAGAGCCTCACGCATGTCGCGGGCGGCGTCGTTCTATCGGTCGGCGGTCGTTCCTCTGTTTCCGGGCTTTCCGGGCGGGCCATCCGCCCCATCGCCCTGCGCTTCGTTCATGACATCGCGTCGTGCCAAGAGCTTGCGGGCGTGCCGATTTCTGGCATCGGTGGCATCACGACAGCGATGGATGCGCTGGATTTCCTCACGCTCGGCGCGACGAACCTCCAGGTTGTGACGGCCGTCATGGAGTATGGCTATCGTATCATCGACGACCTCGCGGACGGCCTGAGCCGCCTCCTCGATGCACAGGGCGCCGAGCTCAAGGACGTCATCGGCTCGGCGCTCCCAGAAATCGTTCCCTGTGACGCGCTCGACCGGCAGACTATCCGTTATCCATCCTTCGCACAGGATGGCTGTATCGGCTGCGGCCGCTGCTACGTCTCCTGCGAAGATGGCGGCCATCAGGCCATCCATTGGCAAAAAGACCGTCGGCGTCCGATTCTCGACGAAACGCGCTGTGTCGGCTGCCAGCTCTGCCGCCTCGTCTGCCCCGTCGGCGCCATCAAGGCAGCAGGGTGATGTGTACGCAAACGCATTAAAACATAAAATCGTGGAACTGCATAGATTTTTCGCTCATAAAAGTGTAGAATGATACGCAAAGAACGCTCATAAAAGTGTGAAGGAGGCGTTTTCCTATGGCGTATCTTCGGCGGAAAATCGATGCGTTCCTGCGCGGCTGGAAGGCGGCGGAAGAGAGGCAGCCGCTCATCGTGCGCGGGGCACGGCAGGTGGGGAAGACGGCGTCTATTCTCGAATTTGCCCATCAGAATTACGAGAACGTCGTTTATGTCAATTTCGTCGAGCAGCCTGCGTACCGGCAGATTCTCGTGGATGGCTATGGGACAGCGGATGTCGTGCGGAATCTTTCACGCATCAACCCCTCATTTTCTTTCGCGCCCGGAACGCTGATTGTTTTTGATGAGATGCAGGCGTTTCCCGACATGGCGACAACGCTGAAGTTTTTCAAGATTGACGGACGATTTGATGTCATTTGCAGTGGCTCTCTTCTTGGCCTTCACTACCATGAGATTGAAAGCAACAGTGTCGGCTACAAGACGGATGTCACGATGCAGTCTATGGATTTCGAGGAATTTCTCTGGGCGAAAGGATATAATGAAATATTCGTCGATGACATGCTCGCACATATGAAAGATGGGCAGCCGTTCAGTGCGCTGGAGCATCGCCTGCTCCTGCGCCTCTTCCTCGATTATTGCATCCTCGGCGGGATGCCGGCGGTCGTGCGCTCGTATATCGAGCGAGATACGTTCGAAGGGACGCTCGCGATGCAGCGTCAGCTCCTGCTCGATTACGAGGAAGACATTCGCAAGTATGCCAAGGGGCTCGACCAAGGGCGCATCCTTCATGTTTTCCGACAGATTCCCGTGCAGCTCGCACGGGAAAACAAGAAATTCCAGATTTCAAAAGTCGCGAAGGGCGCGCGTTTCAAAGATTATTTTGGCTGCATTGAATGGCTGGCGGATGCGGGCATCGTGAACGTCTGCCATGCACTCCAGACGCCGGAGCTCCCGCTCAAGGGGAATTACGATGCGACGAAGTATAAGCTCTACTATGCCGATACCGGTCTCCTCGTCGCGTCGCTCGATGACGAAGTGCAGGAAGACCTTCGCGCGAACGGCAACCTCGGCGTCTCGAAGGGGGCGCTTTACGAAAATCTTGTCGGCGAGGCGCTGGTGAAGAGCGGATATGAGCTTTTTTACTACAAGAAAGAAAACTCCACGCTCGAAGAAGATTTCTTTGTCCGCGACCACACGTCGCTGATTCCTGTCGAAGTCAAGGCAACGAACAACCATGCGAAGTCCCTTGCAACGCTCATCCGAAGCAAGCGCTATACGGACATTCAGTATGGCATCAAGCTCTGCGGCGGGAACATCGGCAAGACGGAGGAAATTGAAACATTTCCATATTATTGCGCGTTTTTGCTGCGGCGCTATTTGAAGGAGCGCTGATCGTTCTGCATTACGCGAGATGCTTTTCCATGAACTCCTCGAACTCTTCCTGCTTCATCGGCTTGGCGTAGAGGTACCCTTGCCCGTATGTGCAGCCGAGGTCTTTGAGGAGTTTTTCTTGTGCTTCGGTCTCGATGCCTTCGCAGAGAATCTTCATGTCGAGGGAGGCGCCGAGCTGGATGACGCTGCGGAGGATGCGCAGGGCGCGGTCGTCGTGTTCGGCGGCCAGGAGGATGCTGCGGTCGATCTTCATGCTGTCCATCGGGAGGTTCTGCAGCATGGCGATGGAGCTGTAGCCCGTGCAGAAGTCATCCATCGATGTGGCATAGCCGTAGCTTTTGAGGCTGTCGATGATGTGGCGCGAGCTTTCTCGCGCCTCTTTTGTTTTGAAATCAACGAAGGCGGTCTCTGTGACTTCGAGGTCGATGAGGCCGGCGGGGAGGCCATAGGCTTCGGCGGTCTCTTTCATCTTGCGCAGGTAGCCGCCTTCGCCGATGTGGAGGGCGGACTGGTTGACAGAGATGGGGACGACGGGGAGCCCCCGGCGCAGCCGGTCTTCGAGGAAGCGCGCGACGTGGCCGAGCATGTAGTAGTCGAGGCGGACGGCGAAGCCGTTGCGCTCGAAGACTTCGATGAAGCGGGACGGAGGCAGCAGGCCGAGCTCGGGGCTCTGCCAGCGCACGAGCGCCTCGGCACCGACGAGGGTGTGCGTGGCGAGGTCGTATTTCGGCTGGTACCAGACGGAAAATTCCTGCCGCGCGAGCGCTTTCGGGGCGAGGGTTTCGAGGTGGCTCGCCCAGGCGAATTCTTCTTCCATCTGCTGGTTGAACAGCAGGAACGGCTGGTTTTCCGTGCGCGCGAGGTCGAGCGTCGTGGAGGCGGCGCTGACGAGTTTTGCGATGTCGGGGCGGCCGTTCGGCACCTGTACGGCGCTGACGTGGTAGCGGATGCGCGTCATGACGTCGCCGAACGGGATGACGGAGGCGCCTTCCGTGACCTGCTGTGCCGCCTGCTCGGGCGCGAGGCCGGCAGGGAGCTCCCAGAGCGTGTAAAGGCGCGTGCGGTCGCCGGAGAGCGCGACGAGACGAAACCACGGGAACGCGGTCTGTGCGCGCTGGATTTCGTGGACGAAGCTCTCGGCGAGAACGCTCCTGGAGTAGGTCGAGCGATAGTAGGCCATCTGCCGCACGCAGATCGCGACGAGGTAGAGGCGGCCGTCAACGCGGGCGCTCTGGGCACGGTCGATGGCGTCCGGCAGCTGGCTTTCGAGCCAGCGTTCGTTGTGCAGGCCCGTGACGGGCTCGGTGTAGGCGATGCGGGAGATTTCGGCGAGATGGTTCCGGCGGATGCGCAGGACGAGCAGGACGCCGACGAGCAGCGCGAGGAAGATCAGCACGAGGATGCCGAGACTCTCGATCGGGTGGCGGTAGGTGACGGTAGAGGTACGAGACGAGGGAAGTCTGTTCCGTCGTCGCGCGGGTTTCCTCGTTGATGTCGCTCTGGATGGCGCTGGGGTCGAGGTGCGCGATTTCCTTGTTGAGGATGCGCACGAAGATGGGATCGATGCGCTCGCTGACGGCGATGCTCGTGCCCTGCGTGTAGACGACGGTGTTGTCGGCTTCGAGGCGGAAGAAACCGTTCCGATAGATGAGCGCCTGCGCGATGATGCTCTTGACGGCGGCGATGTCGGCCTGGCCTTCGCTGACGGCGCGCAGGCAGTCTTCGTCTGTGTCGCAGTAGCGGATGTCTTTTTCAGGATAATAGCGCTCGACGTATTGGCGCGTGAAGTTGCGGCTGCGCGGCGCGGCGATGACGGGAGACGAGGGGATGTCTTCGTTGCGGCGATGGACGAGCACGTAGGTCACGGTGAGGTAGGGATTCGTAAGCATCATGTGGTGCTCGTGCGCCCAGTTGTAGTCAAAGAAGAAGTCGCACATGACGTCGGCTTCGCCGTCGTCGAGGCGGCGGAAGAGCTCTTCGTTTGTGCTCGTCTCGGTGATGTCGAACGTGATGCCGAGGTCGTGCTCGATGCGGCTCAGGATGTCCTGCGTGACGCCTTTGTGCTCACCGTTCTCGAAATAGGCGTACGGCGGCTGGTTCGGTGAGGCGAACGCGCGGATGTGCGAGTGCGCGGCGAGCCAGGCGCGCTCGTCCGGCGTGAGGATGAGCGGCGCGCCTTTCTGCTCCTGCCGCTTGGCGAGCAGGTAGGGGAGGAAGGGCGTGACAGTCAGCATGTCGTTGGTGGCGTCGTCGAGATGATCTTTGAGCGCAGTTTCGTCCGGCCGGTAGAGGATGTAGTGCGAGAACAAGTACAGGTTGCCGTACGGCTGCGTGCCGGTCTGCGGGTGGAGGCTGTCGTTTGCGATGCCTTGCAGAGTGCCGTTTTCGATATCCTGGTCAAGGGCCTGGTAGTCTGCATAAGGGAGGAGCGCATAGCGTCCGGGCGGGAGGAAGCGCGCGAGCTGGTGGTCGATGGCGTCGCGGCTGTAGACATCGCTGATGTAGCCGATGCGGAGCGAGCTCTGCGTTTCAGGGTTGACGCCGCTTGCAAGCGAGATCTGGAGCGGCGTGCGGCCGATGCTGTGCTCGCTGAAGAGGAAGCGCGGGTCGCCAGGCTGGATCGTGCTGCCGATCAGGAGGTCGACGTTTCCGGCGAGCAGTTCCATCGATGTGTTCGTGTGGCTGAGGTCAATGTACTCGAAGCGGCAGCCTGCATAGATGGCAAGCTGCTCAAGGTATTCGTAGCCAGAGCCGCGATAGTGGCCGTCGGCGTCCTTTGTGAGGAAGCCGGGCACGCTGATGTAGCCGACGCGGTACGTCGGAACTGCGGGCTCGTCCGCTGCGGCGCGTGGCAGCGGCGCAGATGCGAGCAGGCAGAGGAGGACGAAAAGTGCGAGGAAGAGCCGTTTCATGATGCGGGGTTCCTCCTTTCCATTCAAAATCTTTCTTCTCATTCTATTCGAGTTTTCTTTGAAAATCCCTGCTATTGACAAGCGGCCATAAAAACCATACAATGGAATCGTTAATCCCGAGCATTTTTATAAGGATTCGCGCATGAGCGGCACGAAAGCCTGCGAATCCTCGCGATACAGTAAGGAGAGTTTGATTCTATGGCAGAAAATCTTCTCGAAATCCAGGACCTGCACGCAGGTGTCGAGGACAAGGAAATCCTCAAAGGTCTTTCTCTGACGGTCGGCAAGGGCGAAGTGCATGTCATTCTCGGCCCGAACGGTTCCGGCAAATCGACGCTCATGAACGTCATCATGGGTCATCCGAAATACACGGTCACGAGCGGAAAGATGTTGTTCGAAGGCGAAGACCTCACGGCGATGAAGACGTTCGAGCGTGCGCGCAAGGGACTGTTCCTCTCGTTTCAGACGCCGGAAGAAATCCCGGGCATCTCGGTCGAGAACATGATTCGCACGGCCAAGCAGGCCATCACGGGCGAGCGCGTCAAAATCCTGCCGTTCCGCAAGAAGCTCCGCGCGATGATGGAAGAGCTCAAGATTTCGCCGGAGTACGCTGATCGCTATATGAACGTCGGCTTCTCGGGCGGCGAGAAGAAGCGCAACGAAATCCTCCAGCTTCTCATGCTCGAGCCGAAGCTCGCGCTGCTCGACGAGACGGACTCCGGCCTCGACGTCGATGCCGTGCAGATCGTCTCGGAGGGCGTCGCGCGATTCCACAATGACGACAACAGCTGCCTGATCATCACGCATAACACGCGCATCCTCGAGAAGCTCAAAGTCGATAAAGTTCACGTCCTTATGAATGGCGAAATCGTCGAAGAGGGCGGTGCGGAGCTCATCGACACGATCAATGCGAAGGGCTTCACGCATATCCTCGACGGCGCACAGGCTGGAAAGTGAGGCGCAAGCGTTCATGGCAAAAAAGAAAACCTTCGTCGAAGACATCGAGCGTACGCTTTACGACATCAAGGATGCCGACAACAGCGTCTACAAGTCGGAAAGCGGCCTGACGGAAGACATCATCCGCGACATCTCGGCGCGCAAGCACGACCCGGAGTGGATGCTCGAGTTCCGCCTGAAATCGCTCGAAACGTACAATAAATTGAGCCTGCCGACCTGGGGCCCGAGCCTTCAGGACCTCGACATGGACCGCATCATCACGTACGTCCAGCCGGACGCGAAGATGACGGGCAACTGGAAGGACGTGCCGGAGGACATCAAGGACACGTTCGACCGCCTCGGCATCCCCGAAGCCGAGCAGAAATCGCTCGGCGGCGTCGGCGCGCAGTACGACTCGGAAGTCGTCTACCACTCCATCCAGGAGGACATGGTCAAGCAGGGCGTCATCTACACGGACATGGAGACGGCCATCCGCGAGCATGAAGACATCGTCAAAGAATACTTCATGAAGCTCGTGCCACCGAAAGATCATAAGTTCGCGGCGCTGCACGGCGCCGTCTGGTCGGGCGGCTCGTTCGTCTACGTGCCGGCGGGCGTGCAGGTCAAGATGCCGCTCCAGAGCTATTTCCGCCTCAACGCGGCAGGCGCCGGCCAGTTCGAGCACACGCTGATCATCGTCGAGCCGGGCGCGAGCCTCCATTTCATCGAGGGCTGCTCGGCACCGAAATACAACGTCACGAACCTCCATGCGGGCTGCGTCGAGCTCTACGTCAAAGAGGGCGCGCGCCTGCGCTACTCGACCATCGAGAACTGGTCGCGCAACATGATGAATTTGAACACGAAGCGCGCTCTCGTCGAAAAAGACGGCATCATCGAGTGGGTCTCGGGTTCGTTCGGATCGCATGTCTCGTGCCTCTATCCGTGCAGCATCCTGCATGGCGAGCGCGCGAAATGCGAATTCACGGGCGTCACGTTCGCCTCGAAGGGACAGGACCTCGACACGGGCGCCAGCGTCATTCTGACGGCGCCCGACACGTCCGCGAACATCAACACGCGCACGATTTCAAAAGCGGGCGGCAAAGCGACGTACCGCAGCGCCGTCAAGGTCACGGAGAACGCGAAGCGCGCGAAGTGCTCCGTCAACTGCGAGTCGCTGATGCTCGACAACGAGTCGCGCAGCGACACGCTCCCTGTCATGGACATCGAGGGCGATGACGCCGACGTCGGGCATGAGGCAAAGATCGGCCGCATCAGCGATGAGGCCGTCTTCTACCTGACGTGCCGCGGCATCGACGAAGACGAGGCGCGCGCCATGATTGTGCGCGGCTTCGTCGAGCCGATTGCAAAAGAACTGCCGCTCGAGTACGCCGTCGAGATGAACAACCTCGTCAACATCGAGCTCGAAGGCACGATGGGCTGATTTTGGGGAAAGGAGAATCTATTGATGGAAACAAGTGAAATCTATTCGAACATCCCCATGCGCACGTGGCGGTGGCTCGGCGTCAATGAAATCAAGCAGCCGGAAGGCATCGAGGCGGCGGGCGAGCTCCCGCGTCAGCAGATTGTCGTCGAGCCCGGCCAGTCGGACGAAGTCGTCCTCGAGCACCGCGAAGGCGGCGCGCATGAGACCGTCGTCCACGTCGGCAAGGGCGCAAAGCTCCATCTCGTGCTCGCCGAACTCGCACCATCGGACACGCCGTATACGAACCGCGTCAAGGTGCAGGTCGATGAAGACGGCGCCTTTTCCTATACGGGCGCCGAGGTCGGCGGCCAGACGACGGCAACCGAGCTCACGGTGAACCTCGCGGGCGACCGCTCGACGGCCGATGTCTGGGCGCTCTATTTTGGCGACGAAGAACGCCTGCTCGACCTCAACTACATCATCCGCCAGGGCGGAAAGAAAACCGACGCGAACATGCAGGTGCGCGGTACGCTCATGGGCAAGGCGACGAAGAACTTCCGCGGCACGCTCGACTTCCTCGAAGGGACGAAGGGCTCGGTCGGCCGCGAGAACGAAGAGGTTATGCTGCTCGATGAGGGTGTGCGCAACCGCAGCGTGCCGATCATGCTTTCGCACGAGGATGACGTTGATGGCCATCACGCCGTTTCCGTCGGCCGCATGGACGAGGCGAAGCTTTTTTACCTCATGAGCCGCGGCCTCGATATGGAAGAGGCGAAGAGCCTCGTCGTCGAAGCATCGCTGCGCCCCGTCATCGACCGCATCCCGGACGAAAAGCTCCGGGACGAAATCGACCAGTATCTCAAAGGGAGGCTCGCAAATGGCTGATCCACAGGAATTTCTCAAAGACTTCCCGCTCCTCCATACGCAGATGAACGGCAAGCCCATCGTCTATCTCGACAACGGCGCGACGACGCAGAAGCCCGAGCAGGTCATCCGAGCGCTCTGCGGCTACTATGGCGGCTGTAATGCAAACCCGCATCGCGGCGCCTATGCGCTTTCCGTCGAGGCGACGGAAATTTACGAGAACGCGCGCAAGGTCACGGCGCAGTTCATCAACGCCAAGCGTCCCGAAGAAATCATCTTCACGAAGAACGCGACGGAAGCGCTGAACCTCGTCGCCTACAGCTACGGCCTCACGAATGTCGGCAAGGGTGACGAAATCGTCATCACGATTGCCGAGCACCACAGCAACCTCGTGCCGTGGCAGCATGTCGCGAAAGCGAAGGGTGCGACGCTCAAATACATTTATTTGGAGAAAGACGGCAACCTCAGCGACGAGGATATCGAGACGAAAATCACGGAAAAGACGAAGCTCGTCGCCGTCACGCAGGTCTCGAACGTGCTCGGCCTCAAAAACGACGTCAAGAAAGTCGCGAAAAAGGCGCACAGCGTCGGCGCGGTCGTCGTCGTCGACGGCTCGCAGAGCGTCGCGCACCAGAAAGTGGACGTGCAGGACATCGATGCCGATTTCTTTGCGTTCTCCGGCCACAAGATGCTTTCCCCGATGGGCATCGGCGTGCTCTATGGCAAGTACGACATCCTCGACGCCATGCCGCCATTCCTCATGGGCGGCGACATGATCGAGTACGTGCAGGAGCAGGACACGACATTTGCCGAGCTGCCCGCGAAATTCGAAGCGGGCACGCAGAATGTCGGCGGTGCAGCGGGCCTCCAGGCGGCGATCGAATACCTCGGAAAGATCGGTTTCGACCGCATCGAGGCCATCGAGCAGGAGCTCGTCGACTACGCCCTGCCGCAACTCAGGGAACTGCCGTACATCGAGCTCTATGGCTGCGACAGCACGCGGGACAACAAGACGGGCATCATCGCATTCAACGTCAAGGATGTCCATCCGCATGACGTCGCGACGATCCTCGACAGCACGGGCGTCGCTGTCCGCGCGGGCCATCACTGCGCACAGCCGCTCCATCGCTACCTCGGCCTCAACGCGAGCTGCCGCGCGAGCTTCTACCTCTACAACACGAAGGAAGATGTCGACCGCTGGATTGCGGCGCTCAAAACCGTCCGCAGCGTGCTTGGCTACAAAGATTGAGAAGGTGAAATTATGGGTTTGGAAGACGTTTATACGGAACTCGTCAGCGAACACAGCCGCTGTCCGGAGAACCGTCACCCGCTCGACTGCGCGACCTGCTCGTGCAAAGGACATAACCCGAGCTGCGGTGACGAGATTACGCTGCACCTCGACATCGCGGACGGCATCGTCAAAGATGCTTCGTTCGAAGGCGTCGGCTGCGCCATCAGCCAGGCTTCGACCGACATGATGATCGACCTCATCCGCGGCAAGAGCGTCGAAAAAGCCCGCGAGCTCGCCGGGAAATTCATCGCCATGATCAAGCGCGAGATTACAGACGACGACGAACTCGAAGAGCTCGACGAAGCACTCTCCCTCAAAAACGTCAGCAACATGCCAGCCCGTGTCAAATGCGCCGTGCTGGCATGGCATACGCTTGATGACGCGTTGAAGGAAAAGAAATAAACGTTGATATGCAACCGCCCGCAGGCAGCGACAGAATATGTTGTTGCTTGTGGGCGAATTTTCTTGCGGAGGATTGAGAAAGCAAGTAAAATGAGGTCAGGGGGGATGCTTTATGGAGATTGCAACGATTCGAGCGGCAGTACGGGAAATTGCCGCGCACTATCCTGTCCGGCAAGTGACGCTCTTTGACTCGCAGGCGGATGGAACGGCCGCGCCAGAAAGCGATGTCGATCTCATCGTTGAATTTGCAAAATGAAATGCAGAAGCGTGCCATTGGCATGACGACAATCAATATTGGAGAGCTCGTCAAGAATGTGGCGATGGAACCCCGCACAGCGTATCCGGACGTTCCTTGGAAAGCAATTGCAGGTTTTCGCGATATTACAGCACATCGTTACCAGACGCTTCGGATGGAAGACGTGTATGCATCTGTGCATGTGGATTTTCCGATGATTCGAGAACAACTGATGGATATCTTGAAGAACGAAAACGATCTGTGAATAAATGGAGCGATGACAAACCGCCTTGTTTGCGTTGAGAATGTGCAAACAAGGCGGTTTTTGTTCAAAGATGCAGTGTCATTTCGGAGTACAGCACAGCATCGCCAGCGAGTTCGACCGTCGCGCGCTTTGAGTTTTGCCTGATCGGACGTCATCGCGCGCACGACCTGCTCGTCATCGTAGACGAGCAGGAGGTCGCGTGCGAGGTACGCTTCGCGTGGGCGAGCGCCGGTCGCGGCGGCCATCGCGTCTGTGACGGGCACGGGCTTCAGGTCGTAGGAAGGGAACGCCATCGTGTAGCGGCCTCCTCCTTGTCCGTATGGTTTGTTTTTCTGCATTCTATCACGGCATGGTGCTGCTTGCAAACATGAGTTCCTTTCTTTTCTGTCTTCTTGCAAAAAAACATTGCGCTCCTCCATGGGACGTGCTATAATTCTCGCAAGGAAAAACAAAATAAATCATTCCGTTTCGGCAATGAGGCCCGGGCGGCGCGTTTGCGCTTGCCCGGGCATTTTGTTTTTCTGCGGGGGAAGATTCCCGGCTTTTCCCGCGAGATATGAGCAAGAGAGATCAGAGGGAGGAATCGCTATGATGAACTGGAAGAAGAGATGGTCAGGCTTCATCGCCTTGACGGGCGCCTTGTGCGCCCTGCCGCAGCCGGCGTTCGCTGCAGAGGAAGGTGCGAGCACGCTGAGCAGCGCGGATATGGGGTTCATGGCCTTCGCGGCGCTCATGGTGTTCTTCATGACGCCGGCGCTCGGCTTTTTTTATGGCGGCATGGTGAAGCGGAAGAACACGCTGAACACGATCATGATGTCCATGGTGGCAATCGGCATCATCGGCGTCCAGTGGATCTTGTTCGGCTATTCGCTGTCGTTTGGCACGGACATCGGCGGCATCATCGGCAGCGGCGACTGGCTCGGCTTCCATGGCGTCGGCCTCGCGGCGGATCCGGACTTTTCCGAGACGATCCCGCATCTGGAGTTCGCCGTGTTCCAGATGATGTTCGCCGTCATCACGGCGGCCATCATCAGCGGCTCCATCGCGGAGCGCGTGAGTTTCGGCGCGTACTGCCTGCTGATCTTCCTTTGGACGACGCTCGTCTACGATCCGCTCTGCCACATGGTCTGGGCGTCGGGCGGCATCATCTACGAGCTCGGCGCGCTCGATTTCGCGGGCGGCACGGTCATCCACATTTCGTCGGGCGTCTCGGGCCTCGTCGCGGCGCTCGTGCTGGGGCGGCGCCGCGGCTACGGCATCATCCCGAACATCCCGCACAATGTCCCGTACATCATCCTCGGCGGCAGCATCGTCTGGATGGGCTGGTTCGGCTTCAACTCGGGCTGCGCCATCGGCTCGAACGACATCATGATCGCGGCGTTCGCGAATACGGCGGCATCGTCGATGATGTCGTTCCTCGTCTGGACGCTTCTCGAGTGGCGCATCGAGCATCAGGTGACGCTGTTCGGCACGCTGACGGGCGGCATCGCCGGCCTCGTCGGCGTCACGCCGGCCGCGGGCTTCGTCGAGGTCTGGGCGGCGCTCGTCATCGGCGCAATCACGTCGGTTGTCTGTTTCGTCGCCATCACGGTCGTGAAGCGGAAAGTCGGCTATGATGACGCGCTCGATGCATTCGGCTGTCATGGCGTCGGCGGCATCTGCGGCGCGCTGCTTACGGGCATCTTCGCGACGACGTCCGTGAATCCGGACGGCGCGGACGGCCTGCTCTACGGCAACGCGGCGCAGATGTTCCCGCAGGTCGTCGGCGTGCTGACGTCCATCGCCGTGTCCGTCGTCATGACGTTCCTGATCCTCAAGGCGATCTCGCTCGTCACGCCGCTGCGCGTGCCGGAGGAGACGGAGAAGGCCGGCCTCGATCTCGCGCTGCATGGCGAGGCGGCGTATATGAAGTTCTGACACATAAAACGGTAAAAACTTTTTTGCAAAATAGACTTGCATCCGAAAAACTGTTATGATATACTACAGCCATAGGAACAAAAAAGAAAGTTCCGTTATATAGCATCGTCCATCGAAAGCAAAGGAGCTTGCGCGACGGGAGGCTGTCAGCCGCCCGGGCGCAGGCTCCTTTGTCTTGGTACTTGTCAGAGGAGGAAGCACCATGAGCACGAAAGAAGAAGTCCTGGAAAAATTGAAGAAGAGCATCGAGGAACTGGATGAAGACCTCGGCACGGAGGCGGCAAAGGAAGCCGTCGAACTGAAGATGGATCCGATCGAGGCCATCAGCCAGGGCCTCGGCGCCGGCATGCAGACGCAGAGCGATCTCTTCGACGAAGGCGAAGTGTTCGTCCCGCAGCTCGTCGTCGCGGCCGATATTTTCGAGCAGTGCGTCGGCATCATCACGGCCGACCTCTCCGAAGAAGCGAAGTCGGCGACGTCGCTCGGCAAGGTGCTCATCTGCACGGTCGAGAGCGACATCCACGACATCGGCAAGAACATCGTCAAGACGATGCTCGCGGCGAGCGGCTTCGAGGTCATCGACCTCGGCCGTGATGCATCGAGCGCCGACGTCGTCGCGACGGCGGAGAAGGAGCATGTCGACATCATCGCGGGCGCGGCGCTCATGACGACGACGATGCCGGCCCAGCGCGACATCGTGAACCTCCTGATCGAGGACGGCGTCCGCGACCAGTTCAAGTGCATGTTCGGCGGTGCGCCGGTCTCGCCGGAATGGGTCAAGTCCATCGGTGCCGATGCGTACGCGGAGAACGCGGCGGAGGCCATCACGGAAGCGAAGCGCCTCGTCAAGGAACTGCGCGGCTGAGCGTATGTGAAACGAAACGGACAGGAACGCGGTGCGGCAGCAGCCGCGCCATCAGGGAAAGGAGCCTTTGAAATGGCGAAAAGTGCAGAAGAACTGAACAAGGCATTGGCAGATGCCGTCGTCGATATGGATGAAGATCTCGTCGCGGATCTCGCGAATGAAGTCGTAGATAATGGATACGATGCGCTGAATGCGATCGACCAGGGTCTCGCAAAGGGCATGGATGAAGCGGGCAAGCTGTTCGAGGAGGAAGAGTATTTTGTCCCAGAGCTCCTGATGTGCTCCGACGCCGTCAATACGGGCATCGACATCCTGAAGCCGCACATCCACATGGAGGCGGCCGGCGAAAAGCACAAGATCGTCGTCGGCGTCATCGAGGGCGACACGCATGACATCGGCAAGAACCTCGTCAAGGTCATG
>ONJV01000175.1 GCA_900318215.1 uncultured Veillonellaceae bacterium | reverse complement strand
CAGCGGCACGTCCGACTGCCCCTGATACCGGCCCGTGATATTCCATTCCGTCTGGCCGTGGCGGATGTAGATGATCTTTGTCATGATAACTCCTTGGTTCTATATGCTTTTTCAAAAAAGATGTCACACAAGCCCAAGCCTCCCTCTCAGAGGGAGGAGGACCGCAGAGCGGTGGTGGGAGTGTCGGCGGTAGGGAGGAACGATTTGCGCGAATGCAGCTGCGAAGGTATGACATTTCTTCGCAGCTGCATTCCTGCGATTTGTACACATTCTACCTTCGACACTCCTCCCGCCCTTCGGGCCCGTCCCCCCTCTGAGAGTGGGGCTAAAGTTCGCATGACTTCGTTACTCATTGTCCTCTGAGAGGGAGGCTTTCAGGTATGATGCTTCCCGTTACTGCTCATGAACTGATTTATTTACGCCATTTCTCTCCACACAGCCAGCAGCCGTTCATTTTCTTCTTTCCTTCTCACAGCGAGCCGCAGCCAGCCTTCCGACAGGCCGGGGAAGTTCGCGCAGTCGCGGATGAGGATGCCGCGGCTCCGCAGGCCGCGGATGAGGCCTTCCGCCTGCCCTGCTTCTTTGAGGCGCAGCAGCAGGAAGTTCGCACTCGGCGGCAGGACGGTCGCGACGTTTGGCAGTTCTTTGACAGCGGCCGCGAATTTCGGCGCGGTTTCGGCGAGGAAGGCCCGCGATTTTTCCTGATAATCCTGATCTTTGAGCGCCGCGACGCCCGCGGCCTGGGCGAGGAGGTTGACGTTCCAGACGTCTTTGTGGGCATCGAGCTTTGCGGCGAGCTGCGGCATGCAGACGCCGAAGCCGAGGCGCAGGCCGGGCATGGCGTAGAATTTCGTCAGGGAGCGAACGAGCAGACAGTGCGGCAGGCGGCCGGCCTCGCGTCGGATCGTGTGCTCCGCTTCGTCCCTGCGGAAGTCGAGGAATGATTCGTCGACGACGAGGCTGCAGCCGAGCGCGGTCAGGCGCTCCGAGAGGCGCACGAGTTCTTCGCGCGAGAGAAGCGTCCCCGTCGGGTTGTTCGGGTTGCCGAGCACGACGGCTTCGGCCTTCGTCTCGCGGACGTCATCGAGCAGCGCGTCGCAGTCGATGGCGAAGCCGCTTTTTTCGCGCAGCAAAAAATATTCGACGTCGGCACCGCTTGCGAGCGCGGCCCTTTCGTACTCTGAAAACGACGGCACGGGCAGCAGCACGCGCTTTGGCCGTTCGACTTCGAAGAAGAGATAGAAGAGTTCCGCCGCGCCGTTGCCGAGCACGAACGTGTCCTCGGGCGTCTCGTAGGCCCCAGCGAGCGCCGCGCGCAGCTCCCGCGCCTCGGGGTCGGGATAGTGGACGAGGCCGCCAACATGCGCCGCGATGGCGTCTTTCACCGACGCCGAGAGGCCGAGCGGGTTGATGTTGGCCGAGAAATCGAGCCATTTTCCTCCATCGCTCCCTGCTGCCGACGGTTCATAGACATTGCCGCCGTGGACGAATCGCTTGTTCTTGATCAAAAATGCCAACCTCCCAGAAGCATCTGCGCCTGCGGCAGATGGATGAGAATCCAATACGTGAAGAGTGTTGCGGTCTCTGTGAGTTTTTCCGTCGCGCCGTAGAGGTCGCCCGTGAGGCCGCCGAGCCTGCCCGCCGCATAGCGGTCGAACGCGAGGCCGAACAGAAGGGCGACGGCGAGCGCGAGGAGCGTGCCGGGCCCCCATGGCGCCGCGCAGACGAGGGCGACGGCGCCCGCAAACGCAACGGTCCCCCGCCCCGCCATCTCGTGAAACGCCTTGCCCATGCCCTCGGGGCGCGCATAGGGAAAGGCTGCGACGGCGAGCACCATGGCCATGCGGCCGAAAACGGGCAGCACGAAGAGCGCCACGAGGAGCACGGTCGGCGCGGCTCCGAGGTCGAGGACGAGGGCGAAGTCAAAAAGCAGGCAGCAGCCGAACGCGACGACGCCGAACGAGCCCGTGCGGCTGTCCTTCATGATTTCGAGCATGCGCTCGCGGCTGCGGCCCGAAAACAGGCCGTCGACGGTGTCCATGAAGCCGTCGCAGTGCAGCCCGCCCGTCAGGAGGATCGGCAAAAGGACGAAAATCGCCGCCGTGACGTAGGATATGCCGAGAAACGAGATGAGGACGCTGCCAATCAGAAACTGGATGCTGCCGAGCACGAGGCCGACGAGCGTGAAGCAGCGCACGGAGCGGCCAAAGTCCTCGATCGTGAGGTCGGGCTGCTGGACGAGGCGGATGCGGGTGAGGAATTGGAGTGCGGTGATAAAAGAACGCAAATAGGATGCCTCCTGTCAAACAAATCCCGGCCCTCTCGCCGAGCAATGTCATTAAATTAAGGCGGAGTCATTCAAACTTCTGCCTCCCTCATCGAGGGAGGGGGACCGCGAAGCGGTGGTGGGTGTGGCGAAGGTAGGTTGTTGCAATTTGTTCGATGGTATCTGCGAAGGTACGACTTCGCAGACAGCAATCCAGCGACATCCTATGCCCTACCTTCGCCACACCCCCAGTCGCCTCCGGCGACAGCCCCCTCGGAGAGGGGGCCTAGTTTTTCGCTCTTCACCGCCCCATTATCTGAAACACGATCGTCCCGCAGATCAGGAACAGGATCGTCGCGGTGTACATCATGCGGATGCTTTCCATGATCTGGGGCGCGGCGAGGGGGCGGAGGGGTTCGCCCATATAGGCGCGAAAATACTGTTTGCCGAAGTAGGTGTTATAGCCGCCGAGGCGGATGTGGAGGGCGCCGGCCATCGGGGCTTCGCAGCAGCCGCCGTTCGGGCTCGGGTGCTTTTTGGCATCGCGGCGCAACATTCTGAGGGCGTTTCTCGCGTCAAAGCCGAGGAAGCCGGCGCTCACGAGGAACAGCAGGCCCGTGATGCGCGCGGGGATGTAGCCGAGGACGTCGTCGAGGCGGGCGGCGGCGCGGCCGAAATAGAGGTATTTGTCGTTCTTGTAGCCGATCATGGAGTCCATCGTGTTCGCCGCGCGGTAGAAGACGGCGAGCGGCGCGCCGCCAATCGCGAAGAAGAACAGCGGCGCGATGATGCCGTCGTTCGTGTTTTCGGCGATGGTCTCGATCGTCGCGCGCGTGACTTCGCCGGCGTCGAGGTTCTGGGTCTCGCGGCCGACGATCCAGCCGACGCGCTGACGGGCGCCCGCGAGGTCGTCCATGACGAGGCGCGCGTAGATGGCCTTGCCCGCTTTGGCGAGGCTCTTCGGCGAAATCGTGAACGAGACGAGGAGCGCCGAGACAACCTCGGTCGCCCACGGGAACGGGATGTGGTACGAGGCCATGACGATGGCGGCCGCGGCTTCGTACGAAATCAGCAGAACGAGCAGCACGAGGATGGCGCCCGAGGCGAATTTGCGTGCGTCGCTGTCCTGCGGGCGGTAGAGGAAGTGTTCGAGCGCCGAAATGAGGCGGCCGATCAGGGCGACGGGGTGAAATTTCGTGTTCGGGTCGCCGATGATGCAGTCGAAGAGGAACGCTAAAATGGCGGTGTTCATGCATCGGCCTCCGGCGTGCTCCCCGCCCCTGCCGTTGCTCCTGCGGCGCTCCCCGCCTCTGCGGCTGCCGCTGCGGCGTCGTCCATGATTTTGGCGAGCTGTTTCATGTCGAGCGCGCCTTTCACGACGCCCGCGAGATGGTCGTAGGCCTGCTCCTTTTCGCGGCGGCGGTTGCGCTGGATTGGCAGGAGGTCGAGGCCTTTCTGATGGCGCAGGACGTTGAGGAACTGGCGGCGGAAGCCGTCGTGGTCGAACACGCCGTGGAGGTATGTGCCAAAGACCCGGCCGTCCTCGCGCAGGGCCCCGTCCCAGAGGTTCACGCGCGCGTCGCCCTGCCGGACGATGTGGAACGGATGGCGCACGGGGGCTGTGAATTCCGTGCGGCCCATGTGGATTTCGTAGCCGGGCATCCCTTTGCCGAGCAGGACGCCGTCGAGGAATTCGAGACCCGGGCAGTCAGCCGTGACCTGGACGGTGCGCTTTTCTTCCTCAAATGTCGTCACCATCGGCAGGTAGCCGAGGCCTGCGACCTCGTCGTGGCCGGACTCCGTATGATGCGGGTCGGCAATCTTTTCGCCGAGCATCTGGTAGCCGCCGCAGATGCCGATGAGCGGCGTGCCCGCGTTCACGAAGTCGGCGATGGCCGTCTCGATGCCCTCTTTGCGCAGGTGCAGAAGGTCTTCCGTCGTGTTTTTCGAGCCCGGCAGCAGGATGGCGTCGGGTTTTAGGGCGCGGAGCTCTTCGGCGGTTTTGACATAGGCGATTTCGACGTCGGGCTCTTCCGCGAGCGCTTCAAAATCGGTGAAGTTTGAGATTTTCGGCGTCTCGATAACGGCGAGCGTGAGGTCTTTTGGGCCCTCTTTCTCCTGTTCGCGCTCCTTGTCGGCGAGCGAGACGGAGTCTTCGTCGTCGATGCCCATTTTTTCGATATACGGCACGATGCCGAGCACGGGCTTGCCGGTTTTTTTCTCCAGAAAATCGACAGCCGTGTCCATGAGGGTCACGTCGCCGCGGAATTTGTTGATGATGAGGCCTTTGACGAGCGCCCTTTCGCCCTCGTCGAGGAGTTCGAGCGTGCCGACGAGCGACGCAAGCGACCCGCCGCGGTCGATGTCGGCAATCAGCAGGACGGGGGCCTGCAGATATTTCGCGACGCGCATGTTGACGATGTCGTCGTCCTTGAGGTTGATTTCCGCGGGGCTGCCCGCGCCCTCGATGACAATCGTGTCGTAGGCGGCCGAAAGGCGCGCGAGGGCGGCCGTGACGTGGCCGAAGAGCTGGCGGGATTTGCCCTTGTGGTATTCGCGGGCGCTGAGGTTGCCGATGGGCTTGCCGTCGACGATGACCTGCGAACAGGAGTTGCCCGTCGGCTTGAGGAGCACGGGGTTCATGTCAACGTGGGGCGCGAGGCCGGCCGCCTCGGCCTGCGCGACCTGGGCGCGGCCCATTTCGAGACCGTCTTTCGTCACGTAGGAGTTCAGCGCCATGTTCTGCGCCTTGAACGGCACGACGCGGCGGCCCTGCTGGTGGAAGATGCGGCAGAGCGCCGTCGCAAGGATGCTTTTGCCGACATGCGAGCTCGTGCCCATGAGCATGATGGTCTGGGGACGGGTGGAAATTGTTTTTTTT
>ONJV01000255.1 GCA_900318215.1 uncultured Veillonellaceae bacterium | reverse complement strand
GCGACGGCCGAGAGGTCGAGCGTGTTGCGCGTATACGTCTCATACGTGCGGATGCCGCGCTCGCAGAACACGACGTTCGGATTGCCCTCGTTCATGATGTACTCGGCCGCGTTGAGCCACTCGTTGAGCGTCGCCGCGAGGCCGCGCTTGAGGAGCACGGGCTTGCCCGCCTTGCCGACGGCTTTCAACAGGCCGAAGTTCTGCATGTTGCGCGCACCGACCTGCAGCATGTCCGCATAGGCCGCGACGCGGTCAACGGCCTCGACGGTCGTGACCTCCGTCACGACGCGCAGGCCCGTGCGCTCGCGCGCCTCGGCGAGGTACTTGAGGCCCTGCTCTTCGAGACCCTGGAACGAATACGGGCTCGTGCGCGGCTTGTACGCACCGCCGCGCAGGAACTGCGCGCCCGCGGCCTTCACGATGTCCGCCGCCTCGAACAGCTGCTCGCGCGACTCGACAGCGCACGGGCCGCTCATGACGACAGGGGTGCCGTCACCAATCTTCACGCCCGCGACATCGATGACGCTCGACTGCGGATGGAACTCGCGGCTCGCGAGCTTGTAGCTCTTCGAGATTGCGACCGTCGTCTCGACGCCCTTCATCGACTCGAAATTTACCTCGCCGAGCCGCCGCTTGTCGCCGATGACACCGACAATCTGCTGCGCCGCGCCCTCCATGACCTTCGCCTCGAGCCCCGCGTCGTGGATGACAGAGATGACCGATTTGATGTTTTCAGCAGTTGCGTCGGGATCCATGATGATGACCATAAAATGACCTCTTTTCTTATACGATGTTGTTTATGAAAAATCATAATCTTTCAAGTTCAGCCCCCCTCCCTCTAGAGGGAGGCTAATGTTCGATTTTCTCAGCACTTCGCTGTCAGCACCGGGAACCGCCCAAGATTCTTGAGCCACGAGCACTTCGCCCGCACGGCCGCGATGGCTTCCGCGAGCATCTCCTCCCCCGCATCCGTATCGAGGTCGAAGAAGAAGATATAGTCCCCGAGCTGCGTCCGCGCCGGGCGCGACTCGATGCGCGTCATGTTGATGCCGCGCCGTGAGAACTCCAGCAGCACATCGACGAGCGAGCCCGCCCGCGAACCATCGAGCTGGCAGATGACGAGCACCTTGTCGCCACTTGCGGCCGCCGCACCGTCATGCCGCCGCGCGACTTCGAAGAACCGCGTGCAGTTCGCCATGTTGTCCTGGATTTCGTGCGCGAGCGGCGCCAGCCCGTAGAGCTCGCCCGCCCGTGCCGTGCAGATGGCCGCAATGCCATCCTCGGGCCGCGCGGCCGCCGCGATTTTCGCCGCCCGCGCCGTCGATGCGACCTTGACGAGCTCCGCCTGCGGAAAATACGCAGCAAGATAGTCGCGGCACTGGCTGATGGGCTGCGCGTGCGAATAGATTTTCCGCACGTCCTCCGCTTGGCAGTGCGCCATGAGCTCGTTGTGCACAGGCCAGATGACTTCGCGCACGACGGCGAGCGCGTCCGTATGCGCGAGCACGTCGAGCGTCACGCGGATGGCGCCTTCGAGCGAGTTTTCGACCGGCACGAAGCCTGAATCGATTCCCCCGCGCTCGACGGCCACGAGCACATCGTCGATGTCGGGATATGGCACGAGCTTACGCACCGGCGCATCGGTGTCCGCCTCGCGCAAATATCCGCGCAGCCAGAGCGCCGCCGCCTCGCTATGTGTCCCCGCCGGCCCAAGAAAGCCCATGCGATGAGGTTTTTCCATGGAATCGTCCTCCAGAAATACGGATGGCAGAAAGCCGTTTCAGAGTTCTTTCGACAGTTTCATGAGCTCCGGGCAGAGGTCGCCGATCGAGCTCTTGAGGTCATCCTGCGGCTGGAGGATGTCAAGCACGGGCTGCATCGTCTTGCGGAACGCTTCATCATCCTGCATGAGCGCGAGGATGGCGCTCGTATTGATGGCGTCATCGAGCGCCGTGTGCTGTGTCCCCTCGAAATCGCGATCCATCGCGCCGAGCGCATGCTTCAGCGCGAGGCTATTGTGCAGGCCGAGGCGGTCGTCGAACTCCTGCTGCAAATCGACCCAGCGGCTGTCGAGCCAGCGGACGTCGAAATCCTTGAGCTTCACGCGGCACTCCGACTTCAGCTGCTTGATGTCCGACATGCTCCACGAATAAATCGTCGTCTCTTCCTCGCCGACCCAGTCCACGAACGCATGGAAGCTCGGCTCGAAGACTTCGCCCGTGTCCACCATCGCCTGCGTGATGCTCGTGAGGCGCGTGATGTGCTTCTTGATGGGCCCGTACTCCGGCTTCACATAGCAGCGGAACGTGCTCTCCTGCACATAGTCCTCCCCGAGCTTCACCGCCCCGATCTCGATGACCTCGTCGCGCAGCCGCTTGCGGACTTCCCGAAACTCGCGGTCCACCGGATTCATCTCGAGATCGACCACCACATGCTTCATAAGCTTCTCGCCCTTTCCGTTCAATCTTACACTGTAACATTTATTTTACGGCAAAACAGGAGACGTTGCAAGATGCCTATGATATACTGGTACTAAAAAGGCTCCCTCTCAGAGGGAGCTGTCGCCGCAGGCGACTGAAGGAGTGTCGAAGGTAGGGCCTGGCGCTCCGCACGAACAAAACTGCGAAGGAAAGGACTATCGACATGTACCGTTTATACCTCTTCGATTTCGACTACACCCTCGTGAACTCCGAGCAGGGCATCCTCGGCTGCTTCCACCGCACGATCGACGCCTGGCACCTGCCGCCCGTCACGGACGACACCATCCGGAAGACCATCGGCCTCCCGATGGAACAGGCCGTCGAAATCATCACGGGCATCACGGACGCCAGCGAAATCGACCGCTTCATCGACGACTATCGCAAAGACGCCGACATCCACATGACGCCCGGAACGCATTTTTTCCCCGACACGCTGCCGACGCTCCGCGCCCTGCGCAAAGCAGACGCCAAAATCGGCATCATCTCGACAAAGACGCGCAGCCGCATCGAGGAAAAATTCGTCGCCGATGGCTGCACGGACGTCATCGACCTCATCATCGGCTGCGAAGACGTCCACGCGATGAAGCCCTCGCCC